>DAINRW010000115.1:0-4490 GCA_036741615.1 Nitrososphaera sp. | reverse complement strand
GGTCCTGAAGTGGTCAAGGAAGTGCTCAGCCAAGAGGTATCCTTTGAAGAGTTAGGAGGTGCGCGCGCACATGCTAGCAAATCCGGTGTTGCTCACCTCATCGCCAGTAATGAGTACGATTGCTTTGACAAGATAAAGAAACTCTTGTCTTTCATACCACACAACAATGCTGAAGAAGCGCCGATAATCGATACAAATGACGATCCCAACAGAATCGATCCCAAGTTAATTAATATCCTTCCAGAGAACCCCTACCAGCAGTATGATATGAAAGAGATAATCAAGTCAATCGTAGACAATGGCGACTTTTTTGAAGTGCATGAGCTGTTTGCTGAGAATATCATCGTAGGGTTTGCAAGGATGGGCGGCAGATCGGTGGGTATTATCGCAAACCAGCCAATGTACCTTGCAGGTGCGCTTGACATCAATTCGTCAAACAAAGCTGCCAGATTTATCAGATTTTGCGATGCATTCAACATTTCAATTGTGACCCTTGTTGACACACCTGGATATCTTCCTGGAACAGATCAAGAGCACAATGGTATCATCAGGCACGGCAGCAAGCTGTTATTTGCATATTGTGAGGCTACAGTCCCCAAAGTAACATGCATAATAGGCAAGGCTTATGGTGGTGCATACATTGCCATGGGAAGCAAGAATCTGCGCGCTGACATCAACTACGCTTGGCCTAGTGCCGAGATTGCTGTCCTCGGCCCAGAAGCCGCGATCACTATCATACATAGGAGGGAGTTAAAGAGCACTCCTAATGCAGCTGAAACAAAGAAGAAGCTTGCTAAAGAGTTTCGTGATAAATTCGCAAACCCGTATATAGCTGCAGAAAAAGGTATTATTGACGTGGTTATAGATCCAATGGAGACTAGACCCATGATAATACAGGCACTCAACGCTCTTGCAAATAAGAAAGAATCAAGGCCTTGGAAGAAGCATGGTAACATTAACCTGTGATGGCAATGTCGAAAAAAATAACTTCTATACTAATCGCAAATAGGGGCGAAATAGCTCTCAGAGTTATTCGAGCCTGCAGAGATCTTGGAATAAAATCAATAGCTATTTACTCTGACGAGGATGTCCGCGCAGTGCATGTAAAACGAGCTGATGAAGCGTATCACATCGGTCCTGCAGCACCATCTCAGAGCTACTTGAACATGAACAAGATAGTCGAGACTGCCAAGACGGCAGGAGCAGATGCTATTCACCCAGGTTATGGTTTTCTCTCGGAGAATGAGAATTTTTCAGAAATGTGTGAAAAAAATGGGATCACCTTTATTGGACCTACCAGCAAAGCTATGGAACTTACTGGTGACAAAATGAAATGCAAAGCAATCATGAAAAAGGCCAAAGTTCCAACAGTACCTGGAAGCGATGGTATTGTAGAAGATGTTGAAGAGGCAGCTGATATTGCTGGCGAAGCAGGCTACCCTGTCTTGCTAAAGTCTGCGTTTGGAGGCGGGGGTAGAGGTATCAGACTTGCCAGCGACGAAAAGCAGTTGAGACAGGAGTTTGAAATGGCTTCTGCAGAGTCGCGTGCAGCTTTTGGCAAGGCAGCACTATTTGTAGAAAAATATCTTGAGCGCATCCGGCACATTGAATTTCAGCTTATACGCGATTCGCATGGAAACAGCCGGCATCTATTTGAACGAGAATGTTCTATTCAAAGGCGTCATCAAAAGCTCATTGAAATGTCGCCTTCACCTGTGGTAGATCAGAAGACCCGAGAGCGTATCGGTGAGATTGCAGTAAGAGCGGTGGATGCTGTGGATTATTTGAACGCTGGAACTGCAGAGTTCCTGCGTGACCCTCAGGGTAACTTTTACTTTATCGAGATTAATTCACGCTTGCAGGTGGAGCATCCTGTAACAGAGCTGGTGACGGGACTAGACCTTGTAAAGCTGCAGATAAGAGTAGCACAGGGCGAAGAAATCCCATTCAAGCAGCAAGACTTGAAGATGAATGGATGTGCAATTGAGTGCAGGATTAATGCCGAAGACCCATTTTATGAATTCGCGCCTTCAACCGGCATTGTACCAAACTGCAACATTCCATATGGACCAGGCATTAGGGTTGACACATATCTTTACCCCGGCTGTAATGTATCTGGTTACTACGATTCGCTTGTAGGGAAGCTTTTGGCGTGGGGCAGAGACTTTGATGAGGCAAGAATTAGGATGAAAAATGCTCTTAATGAGTTCGTAATAGAGGGCATTAACACTACAATTCCGCTTTACAAAACAATAATGGAGGAGCCAAACTTTATCAATGGCGAGCTCTCGACCGATTATCTAGAACGCTTTAAGATACTTGACAAGATGAATGAGGATGCAAAGGAATCAGCCAAGAAAAATGCAATGGCGGCAGTGGCAGCAGTGCTATTGCAATCAGAATTTGTGAGGAGGACTGAAGCTATTCAACAGAGATCTGTGACCAAATCAAACTGGAAAACAATGAGACCATAGAAATGCAGTTCAAAGTTGGTGATCTTGCTGAGATTTTAGATGGCGAAGTACTGCGCACCACTGATAACAATTCTGTGCTGGTAAAGATAGGAGGCAAGCAGCATATATTGCGGTTATTAAAATCTGGGACGAATGAATTTGAATTTTTGCTTGACAATACTTTTCATCATGCTAAGATCTTGCAATTGGGCACTGCAGAAGTAAAGATAATGATCGATGGCCAGCCATTGGTAGTGAAAAAGCATAGTAAGATGACGGAAGTGCTTGAGAAGACATCCGCAATGGCAGGAATTGGGGGCGGAGATCGCAACCTTACAAGCCAGATTCCTGGTAGAGTAGTTAATATCGCAGCCACGCCTGGAACCGCGGTTAAGAAGGGTGACGTTATAGTCGTGCTAGAGTCAATGAAGATGCAGGTAGCAGTGAAGGCTCATAAGGATGGCAATCTGAAAGAAATAAAGGTAAAGCAGGGCGCTAGTGTCGCAAGAAATGATGTACTGGCAGTTATTGAATAGTGATAGTTTGCTACTTTTACCAGTTAAAGGAAGAATCTACTTCTTGGGGTTCTTGAGCGTCTCTTTGATCTCGTTATAGTTTGGCTGTATAGTTGGGTTGTCTGTAATCCACCTGTAGATTATCTTGCCATTTTCATCAAGGATAAAGACTGACCTCTTTGCTGCATTGTAACCCTCCATAGTACCAAGTTTACTCATTACAATGCCATATCTTTTGATAGTATCGCGTTTGTAGTCACTCAATACTGGAAAGTTAAGATGATGATTCTGGGTGAATGCCTTATTTGCATGGGGACTATCGACAGAAATAGCTACTATGTTTGCTCCATAGTCTCTAAACTCATCAAACCGATCACGAAAGGAACACATTTCTGCCGTGCATACAGATGATTCTGCTGCTGGAAAGAATGCCACAATTGTTTTCTTGTCTCTAAATTCGCTCAACTTGCGCCATTTTTGATCTACATCTGGGAGCTCGAAATCCGGAGCCTCCTCACCTATGTTGGGAACTGATGCAAGGGATGTGCTAGACATGTTGCTTTGCATCTCTCCGTCTCATAATAAAAACATTTCAGAGCAAGAATTCTATATTGGGAGTTTTGTGGTCCTGAAAATAAACGATCCAAAGCACTACATGATCCTTCTCCGTTTTATTGAAAATTGGCTCAATGTATTTCCATCTTTGTGTTTTGATTCAAAGCGATGCTCGATCCAATATTCCGCTGCAACATTACAGCATCACCATCATCCTAATGTTAGGATATTCTATGCTATGTATTGCTGCTGTTATTAATGCCATATCTCCACTGATTCTTTTCCATGTCCCAAATAAATGCGAGAAGGATATTTTCAAGAATACTTATTATCTTGTCTCCTTTTGCCGTTGTTGCCTTCCTTGGAGCACCTGTAGCTCCAGTGTCGGTCAATTCATTGAACTTCCAATATATTCTTACATTATCTGGGAGTTTTGGTATAACATCTTTAGGCGCTACTGCCATATTGACAAGGTCAGGTCTTATTGCAAGCATTGCCGATGTTTCTGCCTCCCCGCCATGTCCTAGACCATCCCAAACATCAAATAGTTCTTTATCTACTGATCCAACCAAAGTCCACCAAGATTCCAGACAAGATATTACAACTTCGGGGCTTCTTTCCTTAATTATTCTTGAAGCTAATTCGATAGGTGCTATATTGCCATCATGGCCATTAATTATTAGAATGCGTCTTATTTTATTATTTACCAGGCTCTGCAAAATATCGCGTATCACATTCGTCATTGTATCTGGCTCAAAACTGATCGTCATAAAGAAGTCTTTATGGTGTGAGCTGATGCCATATGGAATGGGCGGAAAAATGACCATTTTTTTGCCGTAGCGAGTGGCAACTCTTTTCGCTAGTTCAAATGGCATAATAAAATCTGATCCAAATGGCATATGGTCTCCGTGGTTCTCGCAAGCTCCAAAGATTAACACTCCTATGGTCTCGTGTGAAATCAGTTGTT
>DAINRW010000114.1:0-4540 GCA_036741615.1 Nitrososphaera sp. | reverse complement strand
TTGACGATAACGATCTAATTCAAGCAAATGCAACAATAATTTCAGGGGTTCTTATTCTTCTTTCTCTTACCACAATAACCGGAACTTCCTCTTTGCCACTATTAGACAGAACAATGATTGCATCTGCAATAAGTCCTTTTATTGCATCGACTGTATTTTTGTTTTTGAGTTATAGTGCCTTTTTCAGTATATCTGCATCATCCATCCCATAAACTTTATAAATAATTTCCATTCACATAAATAAAAATGCCTCGAGCTGACAACAGATATTGTTATGGACACAACGTTCATGTTCTGGTTCTGCTGAGGATTGCTTAGGGGCAAACTCTGTGCTTTCAACAGGCATGGCTTATGCAAATCAATTTGGTGAGAGATAAAATTGGTTGAAATGACAGGCGCAAAAGCGTTGATTCAAGCCCTAGAGAAAGAGGGCGTAGACGTAGTCTTCGGCCTTCCAGGAGGAGCGAACCTGCCAATTTATGATGCCTTAGTAGATGCAAACTTTAGGCACATCCTGGTAAGGCACGAACAATCGGCTGCTCATATGGCAGATGGCTACGCCAGAATAAAGAGAAAGGCCGGCGTATGTTTTGCAACTTCAGGTCCAGGTGCCACAAATATCATTACAGGGATTGCTACAGCATATGCAGATTCTTCTCCAATTGTAGCTGTAACTGGTCAGGTGCCGCTTGCCATGATAGGCAAGGATGCCTTCCAAGAAACAGACATTATAGGTGTGGCAAATCCTTGCACAAAATACTCATTCCAACCAAGGGCCGCCGCCGAAATACCAGAAGTTGTTAAAAAGGCGGTATACATTGCAGAGAGTGGAAGGCCTGGCCCCGTACTTGTGGATATTCCTAAAGACGTACAGCAGGCAACAGCTGACATGAAGTTTCCAGATCTTATCAAAGTTAGAGGCTATAATCCAAACGTAGAAGCAGACCTCTCAGAGACGGTCAGGGCAGTAGAGCTCTTGCTCAACGCTGAGCGACCGATAATAATGGCAGGTGGCGGCGTAATTCTTTCAGGAGCTTTTTCGGAACTTCAGGCGCTTGCGGAGCTTGTACAGATACCGGTTGTGAGTACCTTCAAAGGCAAGGGTGCGTTCCCTGAGAACCACCCGCTTGCCATGGGACCGATCGGAATGCATGGCCACGCAGAAGCTAACAAAATAATTCTAGAGGCAGACTGCATCTTGGCAGTAGGTGCAAGATTTTCGGATAGATCTGTTGGCAAATTTGATGAGTTTGGTAAGGGTATGAGCATAATCCACATGGATATCGACCCAGCGGAGATAGGAAAGAACAAGTCAGTAGATGTTGCTCTAGTAGGTGACGTAAAATCCTCACTTCGTACACTTGTTAAAATGTTCTCAAAGAAGATGATTAAAAGAGACTCAGATAGTCCATGGTTAAAGCGCAGAAAAGAGCTTATACAATACTATGCTGAAACTCTCAAAGACTATCCAAGAGAGATAACAGCAAGAAAATCGCTCAAGAAATTACGCGAATTGTTGCCAACTAATGCGATAGTCACGACAGAAGTAGGCCAATGTCAGATGTGGGCTTCTCTACACTTTGATGTGATAGCACCAGGTACATTCTTCAGCTCTACAGGTCTTGGGACGATGGGCTTTGGGTTTCCAGCATCAATAGGAGCCAAAGCTGCCAGGCCGGACGTTCCGGTGGTCGATATCGCTGGCGACGGATCGTTTAACATGACCGAAAACTCACTTGCGGTATCGGTTCTTGATAAGCTGCCCGTAATAGTATTCATCATGAACAACTATATGCTTGGAATGGTAGCCCAATGGCAGCGCACTTTTTACAACAGACGCTATAGTGGAGTACATCAACACCGCTGTCCCGACTATGTCAAGATAGCTGACGCATATGGCGCTCAAGGCATAAGAGCCGAATCTATGCATGAGCTTGAGAGAGCTATCAAAGAAGCGCTCAAATCTGATGTAGCGACAGTAATAGATATCCCAATTGATCCAGAGGAAGACGTCTATCCATTTGTAGCGCCCGGTACCGGTCTCAAGGATATGATTGTGGGAGCGTAATAGAAAATTGTTTACAACTATGGTCCAGAAAGAATCATGGCATATTGTGTCTGCCCTCGTTGAAAACAAACCTGGTGTGTTATTCAGAGTCACTAACCTCTTCAGGGCACGTAGCTTTAACATAGAAAGCATTACAGTGGGATCAACTGAACAACTGGACCTATCTAGAATGACCATAACCACTAACAGTGATGAAAAGACACTTGATCAGTTGGTAAAGCAGTTGCGCAAACTCATAGACGTTATAGAAGTAAAGGTGCTTGACACGGACAAGACAGTATATCGTGAGCTTGCGCTCATCAAGATCAAGGCCGTTGATCCAACAACACGAAGTGAGATAGTCAACTATTCTACCATATTTCGAGGTAACATCTTAGATATTGGCAAGGAGACAATAACAGTTGAGATAACTGGCACCCCAGATAAAATAGATGCATTTAAAAATCTAGTCGAGCATTATGGAATTGCACAGTTGTCAAGAACGGGAGTTTCAGCCCTTCCAAGAGGTGGTGTAGAGAATTGAAGACGTCTGAACAAATATCAAAAAATATTGAAAGTGTCAGAATCTTTGATACTACTCTCAGAGATGGCGAGCAAACGCCTGGTGTGACAATAACGCCGGATCAGAAGATCAAGATTGCGACCCGTCTGGATGAACTTGGAGTCGATGCAATAGAAGCAGGGTTTCCAATAGTATCTCATGGTGAGATGCAGGCAATTAAGTCGATAGTAAAACAAGAATTGAAGGCTGAAATTTTTGGCCTTGCTCGTGCAAATCAGATCGATATTGATAGCGCCATCAAATGTGACTTGAAGTACATCCATACTTTCATTGCAACTTCAGACATACATATGCAGTATAAGTTAAAGATGACGCGTCACCAGGTCTTAGAGAAGGCGATCACTGCAGTAGAATATGCTAAAAAACATGGCTTACAGGTAGAATTTTCAGCAGAGGATGCTACGAGATCTGACAGACAGTTCCTACTACAGGTGTTCAAGGAGGTAGCACATGCGGGTGCAGATAGGCTAGACATACCCGATACTGTAGGCTATGCAACTCCGCAATATGTTGCCGACGTTGTAAAAGAGGTCAAGGATGCTACAATGCTTCCAATAAGCGTCCACTGTCATGATGATTTTGGCTTTGCAGTTGCTAATTCGATAGCAGGTGTAAATGCTGGCGCAGTATGTGCGCACGTCACCATAAACGGTCTCGGCGAGCGTGCTGGCAACGCGTCTCTTGAAGAATTTGTAATGGCGCTCCAATGCTTGTATAGCAAAAAGCATAACATCAAGACACAGTTGCTTTATGAAACTTCCAAGTTCGTTTCAAACACAATGGGCATAATCGTTCAGCCAAACAAGGCAATAATTGGTGAAAATGCCTTTGGACATGAATCTGGAATACACACTCACGGTATCATCAGCAATCCACTCACCTACGAGCCTATAAGCCCTGAGCTTGTGGGTAGGAAACGATGGCTCCAAGCCGGAAAACATGCTGGCGCACATGGCATCAAGGCAATGCTTGAAGAATTTGGCATCCAGCCTACTGATGAGCAGCTTCACATTATAGTGGAGAAGCAAAAGAACATAGCAGACAATGGCAAGCCAATTACTACATCGGAATTGTTATCAATAGCAGGAGGGGTGATGGATAACAACAAATTTGAAGAAAAATTCAAGCTATATGACTTTCACATCGTCACTGGAATGAACATCATACCAACCGCTGTGGTAAGGCTTAACGCTAACGGCAAGGATTTCATTGCATCAGATATCGGTGTTGGTCCGGTCGATGCAGCTCTAAAAGCAATACAAAAGATATCTGGTGAGATGGCAAATGTCAAGATAAGAGAATATAGACTGGACTCAATAACAGGAGGCTCGGATGCACTTGCAGAAGTTACGGTGAAGGTTGAGGACAAGGATGGGAACATTGTATCTGCACGCAAGTCAGGCGAAGATATCGTTGTTGCATCTGTGCAAGCAATGATGGATGCAATCAATAAAGTGCTGCTAAAGAAGGTTCTTTACTCGAAAAGTTAGATACCACAACTTCAAGATGAGATATTCAATTGGCAAGATATAGTATTTCCCTCATCAAAGGAGATGGCATTGGACCAGAGCAAGCGGCAACAGCAAAAAAGATCCTTGAAACAATAAATGACAACTCACATACAAAATTTGACATTCATGAAGCCGAAGCTGGCGACAGTGCGTTTGCCAAGCTTGGCAAAGCACTGCCAGAATCAGCAGTAGACATTATCAAGAAGTCACAGGTATGTTTGAAGGGGCCAGTTGGTGAGACCGCAGCTGATGTTATAATTGTTCTTCGCAGGATGTTTGACCTCTATGCAAATATCAGGCCCGCGAAGTCATATCCGAACATTCCAAGCATCTCGAGCAATGTCGACCTTGTAACAGTGAGGGAAAATACCGAAGATGTCTACCTTGGATGGGAGTTCA
>DAINRW010000113.1:0-4555 GCA_036741615.1 Nitrososphaera sp. | reverse complement strand
GCTGCTATTTCATCTTCTGTCTGGATGACAACAGTCGAGCCTTTCTTGCCTGAATCATAGAGATCAAGTATCTCATTTGCCTCAAGAAACTCACTATCATCTGAAGCAGGAGTAATCGGATAGTACGTCTGAAAGCGGCAGCCTGCGACCATCTTGCCTAGAGCGGACGATTGGTTGCCCTGTATTACTATCATGTCTGGCTGAGCTGGCTTTGTTTTTAGACAATAGCTAAATTTACTCCCTGCAAACTTTGCCTTGGCATAGTTATAGGTATGAACAGAAGCTTGAACGTTCAGATCGGCTACCTTCTTTTTTGTACGAAAAATGAACTGGATAGCTCTTGCTAACACCTCGCTATCAAAATCCGTTATTGCCATCGAAGCCGAAAGAGCCATGACGTTTACCATGCGGGTCAGCCTGCTGAGTGCAGGATCGTTTGCCTTTTGAGCAAACTCGTGCAAGAGCTGGAAAAATGGAATAGGAAATAAGATCACTCCGCGTCTTTTGGCGTAGTCAAGAGCATCCTGTATTGTAAATCCCAGTCCTGCCTTTTCCAACACCTTTTTAATCCGTGTTGTGGCCAAGTCATCAACAGTAGGCACCTCGTCAAGCAACGTGCGAATAATGTCTGAATCGTAGATTATAGCACCCCCTGGAGTTACCTCTTGAAAGTGGCGAAAGATGGTTTCAGCATCAAACGAAACGAGCATGTTGATCTCATCAACATGAGAACGTAAAGGTTCATCACTAACCCTTACAGTAAAGTAGCTGTGCTCGCCCTTGATGTTGGAATAGTATTCCCTCTTGCCAAATAGGTGCAGACCTCCTATGGCGCAGGCACGGGAAAAAATGTTTGCGGCAGAATCGACTCCGCTTCCTTGGGCTCCCCCTATTACCCAACTTAAAGAATTCGTAATAGTTTTTTCCAACTTGAATCCTTCACATGTCCTTCTTTTAATGCTTTAGAACTATCCGCCGCCAGTTGCAGCATCATAGAGGCAGCATTCGCATGAATCTTTCTGACCGCAGTAAGGGCAGACGCACATACATGCATCAATGTGGTTGCCACAATTTTCACAGTTTACTTCTTCAATACTGCTGCCTGCCATCTTCGCAATGTTCTCATGCAAGCAAACTAATTATACTTTTTTACCTGACTGTGACTGATTTTGCAAGGTTCCGCGGAAAGTCTGGATCCGCATTGTTGTACAACGCAAGGTAGTAAGAAATCAACTGCAGTGGGATGATTTCCACCAACGGGTATAGCAAGTCATTGTCTATCTTCGGGATCTCTATCATTGCATCATAAATGTCATTTGGCACATTAGAAATACCAATTATCTTGGCACCCCTTGCCTTCACCTGATAGGCGCTGGAAAGCATGTCACTGTAGGTCCTGTCGTCAGGATTGAGCACAAAGACCACTGCATTCTTATCCATAAGCGCAAGTGGACCATGTTTTAGCTCTCCTGCAGCAATTCCTTCTGCATGGACATAAGCTAGCTCTTTCATTTTCAGCGCGCCCTCTAGTGCAATCGGGAAATGAATAGACCTACCAAGGAGATAGATGTCGTTTACCTTTGGCATCATAATGTTGACCAGTCTTTCGATACTTCCCTGCTGTGCAAGCATCTTTGATATCTTGTCTGAAATTACCTCTCTGTCAAAGCCTATCTTGCCTCCACTAATCCTGTCAAGTATTGCATATGCAAGTGATACTTGACCTGTAAAGCTCTTTGTAGCTGCAACGCCGATCTCAGGGCCTGACTTGATGCTGAGAGAAACATCTGCAGTCCTGGCAAGTGAGGATGTTTGAACATTTACTATGGATAAAATTTTTGCGCCAGCCTCCCTTGCGAGTTTGGTAGCTGAAAGTACATCTGCGGTTTCACCACTTTGAGATATTGCAATAATTACTGTGTCTTTGTCTATTGAGTCCATATTGTATTGGAATTCGCTTGCCATGACTGGCTCAAAGCGCTTTTTCAAAAAGCGAGAGCCCATCATAGAGATTATTAGTGAAGTATGATAACTTGAGCCGCTGCCAGTGACAAGGATATTGCTAGCGCTTACAATTGAGTCGCAAAATGCCTTTATCTTGTGCTCATCTTGGTACGTGGCGGCCTTGACGCTGGTGCGTTGTTCAAATATCTCCTTAATGGTATAGTGAGCAAATTCGCCCTTGTTGGCGTCAGCGAGCTCCCATGCGACCTTGGTGAGGCTTCTTGTTACTGGTTCACCGCTGAAATTGACAATACTGATGCCTGCTTTATCAATTATTGCCATGTCTCGATTATCCAGAAACATTGCCTGATCTGTGTATTGCAAAAAGCCAAGCACGTCGCTTGATGCATAATAAGTATTGTCTGAAATTCCGATTACAAGTGGCTCATCAAGACGAGCACATGAAAGTGTGCCATTTTCAAACATAGCTACAAATGCATATGATCCTTCAAGCTGATTTACCGTTTCAAGCATTGCGCGCTTGATATCTCCGTTAGTATTGTAATAGTCTTCAAGCAAATGAGCGATGACTTCGGTATCTGTCTCACTTCGGAATATGTGTCCCTTCTTAACTAGTTCCTCTTTAAGCGGTAGATAATTTTCAATTATTCCATTATGTACGACTGCGATATTGTTGTTGCAGCAAGGGTGAGGATGAGCATTGTAGTCTGTGACACCACCATGCGTAGCCCAGCGAGTGTGGCCGATACCAACAAAGCCCTCCATTGCTGCAAGGTTAAGGCTACTGTTCACCTGACCTACCTTGCCAATCCCTTTTCTTACAGAAATTTTATTAGTTGAAAGCGTCGCAACCCCCACACTGTCATAGCCTCTATATTCCATTCTCTTGAGGCTCTCGACTAGCGCTGGCGCGACAATATCCTTACTAAGGATACCAATGATAGAACACATCACTCACTCTCTATCTAGAGAGTTTTTATCTATTGAGTGTTTATACTCTGGGTTTATTTAACTTAAAAATCAAACGTAAATTTTCTTCATATCAAGTTTCATAGAAGAAATAAAAACTATCCTCTCTATAAAAATCTATTCCCTTTTAGGTAAACAAGAAAAACATTACGAGCCTTTTGAATCTGGCCAAACTATATATTTTCATAATTGAAGAGTTATCTGCTATTTTTTATAGCTGACGCTGGTTAATATATATGCCTAAACTGAGGCACCTTTTTCATGTCTATCATCAATATGAGAGGTGCGACCCTTCCCATTATCTATACTAATCATAACAAGCAAGGAAGCAAGCTCTATCACACTTACCTTGGGCGCCATTGGGACTGACAATGCATCTTCAGGTTCAACGGGTCTTCGATAAGTAAATGCTCTTACACACTCTGTTTGGGTGATAAAAAGAGCGCCAGATCAATCTTTACTCAATCTAAACCATCTCAAAGCACTCGAGAGGATAAGTCTCTCATATAAGAAGCCTTATTAAGAATCCTTTTAACTTCAGGTAAGGATAGACTTCTAAGCCTAATGCAGGACAAAACCCTTCTTGTACAAAAATTGCAACGTGACATGCTTTTATTCCGAGCTGCCTTATAGAAGCCGTTGAAGATTTACCGCTTTAAATGCCTCGCCTGCGGCTATGACTCAAGGCACCCTGTTGGGACTCCCGGTATGAATCAGATCCTAACTGATGTCAATAACGAATTTGCTCAATATAGACTGTTTGTATGCAGAAAGGAGCTCACACTGGTGCACGCAGATATACTCGACGCACAATTTGACAACAAGTGCCCGTCAGATAAAAGCGAGTTGGAACCGATAGATGATCCCGAGCATGTCAAATGCCCTCGATGTGATAAAGAGTTAAAGGTTGAGGATATCAAACCACTGGCTACTGCCGACGGATCCGCAGAATAATGTATATTTCTTATCTACGACTGGCTACTTGGCTTATGTACTCTAGAATTGTTAGAATAAATGGAGCCTGTAAGTTCGAAGGCAGAAAATAACCAGGTTAGGGCAAGAGAAAGGCTACATCGAATGTGGATAAGAAATGTCCAACACGATGATGGTAAACGAAGTATCACGGAAGTATATATCACTTAGAAGGCTACGCAACTTATAAAGTCGGGTCCATAGCTACTGGCAGTAATAACAATAACTGATATGACTGTAAGGTATCTCTTACAAACTTAAAGTTATAAATTATAGGCTGACTGCTTTTATGGAGCAATGCAAATTTTTTGATTTGATCGACTCCAAATTTTGAGACTATATCGTTAAATATATTGTGGGCAAGTGTATTTGAAATGACTATAACAAAAACACGTATTATAGCGACAATAACCGCGTTACTAATGATTGCAACAGCGACAACTGTGACAGGCTTTCCGAGCGTAACTCCTGTTCTTGCTACACCCATTACCCTTGGTACTACTGAACAAGCTGCTAATGACACAGGTACTGATACAACAATAACCTCGCCTACCGCTGGACAAGAACAACAGACTATTCACATAACTAAGGATGGTACAAACTCGTATGTCATATCTGGTGGCACGTCCAGTATTGGCAGCTTTGATAC
>DAINRW010000112.1:0-4609 GCA_036741615.1 Nitrososphaera sp. | reverse complement strand
TGCAAAGGAACCTTTTTATTCGAGCCACGATTTTTTCAACCGTAAAGTGATTAGTTAGATTGTCTTCTTCGCCGTCATCGCAACAGCAACCAAAACGTCCTCTTTCTTCACTGCAGAGAGCTATTAACAGAAAAGTTGCCGTTAGACTCAAAAGCGAAATTGAGTATAAGGGCAGGATGAACAATGTTGATTCTTATATGAACCTGATACTAACTGATGCCGAGGAATTTAATGGCTCTGTTGTGCTAGCCAATTATGGCAAAGTTGTCATTCGGGGCAATAATGTCTTGTTCATCAGACTGGAAAAAGAATTCTAACCATGACGAGCACTCTGTTGGTGTCAGCTGATAAATGGTAAAAAGATCTCTATTCTCTTCTGAAAGTGTGACTGAAGGCCATCCTGACAAGGTATGCGACCAGATATCAGACGCGGTTCTTGACGAGTTTCTGGGTCAAGACCCTGATTCACGCGTTGCCGTAGAATCAATGATAACTTCTGGAATTGTCTTTGTTGCAGGAGAAGTGACCTCAAAGGGTAAAGCCGACGTACACAAGATTGTCCGCGACACTATCCGGGAAATTGGTTATGACAAGCCAGATTATGGTTTTGATTCCGATTCATGTTCAATTCTTGTATCACTTCATGAACAGAGTCCCGATATTTCAATCGGGGTGGATGCTAGCAGAGACAAGGAGCAAGGCGCAGGCGACCAAGGGCTCATGTTTGGGTTTGCAACTAATGAAACCCCAGAGCTAATGCCTCTTCCAATTACAGTAGCACACCAGCTCTCGATGACTCTTGCTCGGATTAGAAAGAAAAAAGAGCTTAGTTGGGTTCGCCCGGACGGAAAGTCCCAGGTATCTGTAGTATACGAAGATGGAGTACCAAAACGCATCGATTCCGTAGTCATTTCTACACAACATTCACCGGACATCAGCATGAGCCAACTCCGCGAAGAAGTCATTAACAAGGTCATAAAACCAGTCTGCGATAAATGGATCGACAGTCAGACAAAGTTTCTAGTCAATCCAACGGGCAGGTTTGTGATAGGAGGACCACCAGGGGACACAGGTCTTACAGGAAGAAAAATAATCGCAGACACCTATGGCGGCATGGGCAGACATGGAGGAGGAGCGTTCTCTGGCAAAGATCCTTCAAAAGTAGACAGGTCGGCCTGTTATATGGCAAGATATGTGGCCAAAAACATAGTAGCAGCTGGACTGGCGGGAAAGTGTGAAGTGCAAGTTGCGTATGCAATAGGGGTCGCTGAACCTATCTCTATCATGGTAGATACTTTTGGGACTAGCAAAGTGCCTGAGGAGCAAATAGAAGGATTGGTCAGAAAGAATTTTGACATGAGGCCTGCAGGAATAATAAGAACGTTAGATCTAAAGCGTCCCATATATCAACAAACTGCAGCCTATGGTCACTTTGGAAGAAACAATCCTACCTTCACGTGGGAACAGATAAACAGACACATACCCTGATATTAGGATAAAGTCAAAAGAGATTACAACATCGGTGTTTGCAATTAAATATTAGGTCGTTTTCCAGTTCGTTGTGAACAAAAACTGATAGCATCGATAGCTTCTGTTTTCATTTCGTTAGATGTAGAGCAGGAAAATCATCAATTGCTGAAAGTTATGATGAACTTTTGCAGAGTGTGAGATAATAATTTTTTTACTATGATGAATCAAAGAATTAGTTGGCAGGTGCTAAATATCAGCCATGACTGTGCTTTGGAATATAAGATTATTGTATTTGTGGATAACTAGCATTTAGCAAATTTAAGAGTAAGCAGGATGTTTTTGGACTGGGGAATGTTTAATAGAAAATATCAAAATCTGCCATTCTGAGCAAACTATTTAATCACAAAAAAACTAGACGAAAGGCTAAGCTAAGAGAATTTAGATAGGAAGGATATATTTTTCAAGCAGATACGGGGAGCTTTTCTTGACAGCAGGTGCCTTATTTTGATATACACTAGTTTTCTTGCAGCACGCATAGTTGCTGTGTTAGTCCTAGCAACATTGTATAGCGGGCCCTTCAGGCGGGTACAGGTATGCCGTCTTAAGCTTGGGAAAGATTGAAAAGACTAATTAGGAGTTGCGTGCCTGTACAAGTTAGGCAGGCAAGAATTTTGAGCCAGAATAATAACATTGTATCGTTAAAGGTCCTCGAAGCCTATACTCGAGATGTAGGCAGAGGCACTGCAAGAATTGACTATGACACTATGGGTTCTTTGGGAGTAAGCACAGGGGATATCATCGAGATAAAGGGCAAAAGAAGGACAGTTGTCAAATGCTTACCGCTTTATCCTTCTGACGAGGGAAAGGGAATCGTCAGGCTAGATGGATTGGTCAGAAATAATGCAGGGATAGGCATAGGAGATGCGATAAATGCAAGAAAAGTCAAGGCGGTTCCTGCAGAGAAGGTGGTAATATCACCTCTTGAGGCAATACCGCCAATAGATGAGCGCTATCTGGCAGATGCTCTTGAAAGTGTTCCACTAATCAAAGGAGATAATGTGATGGTTCCATACTTTGGTGGAAGACTGACATTTCAGATAATAGGAATAACACCACCTCCTGCCGTTGACACTGCTGCGATAGTCACCAGCAAAACTACGTTCACTATAACGGAAAAGGATGAGGCATTACGAGGAATGCCTCAGGTATCCTATGAGGACATAGGCGGACTAAGAGATGAAATGCAAAAGGTCAGGGAAATGATAGAATTACCCCTCAGGCACCCAGAAATATTTGAAAAACTTGGAATTGAGGCGCCCAAAGGCGTGCTTCTTTTTGGTCCCCCCGGCACAGGCAAGACATTGCTAGCCAAAGCTGTAGCAAGCGAGAGCAACTCTCACTTTATTAGCATATCAGGACCCGAAATAATGAGCAAATTCTATGGTGAGTCAGAGGCGCGTTTGCGAGAGATATTCAAGGAGGCAAGAGAGAAAGCGCCAACTATCATTTTTATCGATGAGATCGACTCTATCGCTCCTAAAAGAGAAGAAGTAATGGGTGAAGTCGAGAGAAGAGTTGTTTCCCAAATGTTATCACTAATGGATGGACTTGAAGGAAGGGGTAAAGTGATCGTCATTGCTGCCACTAATAGGCAAAATGCGCTCGATCCTGCTTTGAGAAGACCTGGAAGATTCGACAGAGAAATTGAGATTAAAGTACCTGACAAGAATGGACGTCTGGAGATACTGCAGATCCATAGTCGTAACATGCCCCTTGACACTGATGTCGACCAAAAGAGAATAGCTGCAGTAACACACGGTTTTGTCGGAGCAGATTTGGAGTACCTCTGTAAAGAGGCAGCTATGAAGTGTCTTCGTAGATTGTTGCCTGACCTCAATTTAGAAGATGAGAAATTGCCGCCAGAAACTCTAGACAAGCTCATCATCACACAAAATGATTTTAATCAGGCGATAAAGGACGTCATGCCTTCAGCTATGAGAGAGGTATTTTTAGAATCTCCTGATGTAAAATGGGATGATATTGGAGGGCTTGAAGGGGTAAAAAGAGAACTACAAGAGGCTGTAGAATGGCCGCTAAGATATCCTGACTTGTATGCAAAAATAGGTCATACTGTTCCAAAAGGTATCCTACTACATGGCCCGTCCGGAACCGGCAAGACCATGCTGGCAAAGGCTGTGGCTACAGAGTCTGAAGCGAACTTTATTTCAGTAAAGGGACCTGAACTTTTGAGCAAGTGGGTTGGTGAATCTGAGCGAGGGATTCGAGAAATCTTTCGGAGAGCAAGGCAGGCAGCTCCCTGTGTAATATTCTTTGACGAGATCGATTCAATTGCGATGGCCAGAGGTGGAGGAATGGGCGGTGAAATGGGTGGTGGCGGTATGGGAACGAATGATAGAGTAATATCGCAGATCCTAACTGAGCTAGACGGAATTAGTGAATTACATGGGGTGGTTGTGCTCGCGGCAACTAACAGACCAGATATGATTGATACTGCGTTGTTGAGGCCCGGAAGGTTTGATAGAATAGTATTTGTACCAAACCCCGAAAGAAGAACCAGAAAGAGGATATTGGAGATATACGTCACAGATAAGCCAATTGCAACAGATGTTGATCTGGAGAAAATAGCAGATATCTCGGATGGTTTTAGCGGAGCCGATACCTCCGCTATAGTAAATACCGCCGTATCCCTCGTGCTCCATGAATACCTGGCAAGGTACCCAACTCCAGAAGAAGCAGCGAAGCATGCATCAGAAGCACATGTCATGATGCGCCACTTTGAAGAGGCAGTGAAAAAGATAAGGACTCAAAGAGAGAGGAAGCCTGAAGAAACAAGAGCGCTATCTTACTATAGGTGATAGATAAGAGGTAAACCTCACTCTTCCCCTGCTTAACTTTGTGCGGAAGAGAATAAACAAGAGTCTGAGAGACTACGCATACACGAATGTTATTGGATGGAGAGAGCAAAACAATTTTGTGGTATCATACTAACCTTCGATCGAGATAAAAAAAGGAAATGCTGTGCTGGAGAGCACAGACATACATTTGCTTACGAATTGATGGCTCTATTTGTTCATTCTGAGGACGTCTACTTGGCCACTGTGTAGCCAATCCTTCAGTT
>DAINRW010000111.1:0-4652 GCA_036741615.1 Nitrososphaera sp. | reverse complement strand
TGCTCAGACGAATTAGTCAGGATTCTGGCGACAATACCGTCTGTTGTAATCCCTTCTTTTTGATTCTTCTTTTCAACTATTCTTACATGCATTCCAGCGTTAATGTCTCTTCTTTTACAGGGATTCTGCACATCTCTCTCTCATGATTAAAGATGTTAAAAATATTTTTGTTATTCAGAGTTAGTTAAACTGTCGTTTGGTTATGATGATGCTTGGCATTGTTTATGTTGTTGGTTACTTGCTAGCGCAGCTTTATGTATTCTTCATCTCTAAGACATCATCCTGTGAATTACTACTATTATTATAGCGACTTGTGATATTGCCGATTAGTGAATAACAAGAATATACAGCATATCAGCGGATGGATACTGATTATTCTTTTCCACCACTTTTTCCAAAATATACCAATCCAGTGTAATGTCTAGACTTTCTTTTATGCAACGCCAAAGAATCTTTTGACTGAAAGGTCATTTTACATTCCCTGCACACAAAGTGCTTGTTGTCAGTTTTTGCTTTACTGCTATCATTATTGTCTTTTATCCTAAAGGAAGGAATTTTCATTTGAACTATCAAATTTGTCTTAGCGATTAAAATATACCTTAACATAGTTAATTCAACTATGGCTCTGCCCTTTTAGCCAAGCGTCCACCTGGATGCAAACGTGAGGCTGAAATGCGGGACAGAGCCATATGTGAAGTATTTGCCAAGATCCCCTGAGGCTAGGTCTTGGACTATTCCAATTCTATTAAAGTCTGCCTGAACGTTGTTAATGGTTTTTCAAGCTAGTAGGACAGCAACAACACTATATTCGGTATATTGATAATGGCCCTGCCCCTTGGGTAGGATTTACCTTAGATTGGCGATAGATTTGCAAAAGGGAACAGGACAGGGCCAAGCCAAATCCTGCTTGTCCACATGCTGATGCAGATGGCATTCCACATTATCCCTCCAAATTATTAAAACATGGCTTAACTTTGTTAACCTGAAAAAGTCTAATACAGATTATATTGTGGCAACTGTATCGCAGAGTTGATAAAAAGAGCGAACATAAAATATGTCTGGCTCACCGAGCTCATACAGAGACCGAATATACATGGTTAAAGATGTTATACTGAAACTCGTAGAATATGGTGAGCTGAATCAGACAGCTCTTGTAAGCTTTTGTGGTTTGAATCTAAAAAAGCACAAGTCCATCTTGGAGGATATTGAAGAGAATGAATTGATAGAGAGAAGAGAAGTGACTTTAGGAAAAAGAATAGTCACAATCTATAGGCCAACCCAAAAGGGTGTAGCATTTTGCAGAGATATACTTGACCCCTATGAAAAGATGTTTCCGAGGAGGAAAGATGAAGTTGCAGTCAAAGATACTTCTGCGCCAGAAGATAACGAAAAAAAGACTAAGAACCTTAACAAAGGTTCACTTATGCTAGTCCTTATCTAACCCAAACTGTGACGCTATCTTTCTATCTATTGCTTCCTTTTCTTTTAGATATTCTTCGTATCTCTTTTTCCATTGGCTCATCGAGTAATATTGTCTTATACCTGTAACAAGCCATATCCCTGAGATAATGATGACTGCTCCAAGTAACACGGTAAGAACTAACCCGAATTCATTCTCTGTCTCTAAGACGGCGAAGAATGATGGATGGAATAAAAGGTATATAGAAAGAGCAATCGCCAGAGGACCTAGAATTATCGCAGAAACTGATACACCCAATAATATTCTCCTTATATTCTGAATTTGATGAATGAAGCTATCCAGCAGAGCCAAAATATCTTGGCGGGTTGATGAGATTAAACCATCTTGATTGTCGCTGCTCATAGTCCCATGCTCTCTCCTTCAACCATACCTTCTTAATGTATGGTTATATCTCCTTCCATTTCTGGATGTATGTCACAATAATAATGGAAGTCACCTGGCTTGTCAGCAACAAAGGTAATCGTTTGACTTTCAGTGTACGCCAAATCTTTAGAATGGACATTGAATTCATCTATGTTAAAGTTATGTTTTGAATGGGTTTCGTAATCCTCGTTTATCATATGCATAGTCTGCAAACCTCCCTTAGCAAAAACATATGAAGGATTTGTCGTGGACCCCGCCCCTGCGGAACTACCCCTTAATCCTTTAGCACTGGTAGAGGACATGCTAACCCAAGCATACCCCGACCGTGCAGAATATTTTGCTTTGATAAAGTGATTAACTGGAATACCCAAAATTGGACTGTTGCCGTTTGCGGGAATCATCGATTTATAGCCTGCGATGCTAACCGCCGAAACTATAGCTGCGATTATTCCATAGGCGATAATTCTCTTCCTTGCCTTCGTTATAAAAGAAGATGCAGAATGTGCATTCTGGCGGGAATGATGATGGCGCTTCTTTGCCATATCAATTAATCTTTTCAAATGACTATTTATGTCATGATTAATATAGTTAATTCTGGCTCTCAGATTTGTTTACATTCGACTTTTTATTGTGTGGCTTTGACCTCAATGGCCTCTGACAACAGGGGCACGTATTTCCTCTCCAGTTGATGAATATGGTGCATACCTGGCACCTTTTGTAGCCTTGGATATAATAGCTACTTCTTCTGTGCTTCTTTGCCCTATACTTTTCACAAATATTCCTGCAAGCCAATTTTGAAGTGGGAAACCTTAGGCTTCTGATTTACGCTTCAAGGTATTTAGGCTAAGATTAACATGGTTAAGTCAGTCTTTTTTTACCGTAAATGATATACTAAAAGGCAGAAATCTTTTTGGCAAGAATATGCATTATAGATAAACAAAATTATAATTACCACGCTGTTTTATCTAGGTTGGACTCGAGGCAAGAAGGACTTTGTCGATTATGTTCTGAAAGAATTATAGAAAATGAACCCATAATAAGCAAAATAAACAGCGGGAGAACAAAATATTATCATAAGAAATGTGCAGAAAGGATACACCTGCTTTGAGACGGCCTTTTTGAAAGTAATGATTTTCTGAGTATTGCTAACTTGGTTTTGGATGTCTACGGTGCTGCGTTCTTTAAGTCTAGTTCATCGATGTCTATGAAGATAACGTGAAATAAGAATATTAACAAGACCTTCTACAAGCTTCCCAAGGATACAACTTCAATCCGTCCTTCGGTGTGGGTATGTATAATGAACGACATTTGCTACACTGCATCATTAGATTATTGCACTTAAATTGCCTTATGCTTGAGCAGCATTTTTGACCTAGATGATGCATCATCAGACGCAAGGGGTATGGCCTGTAGTTTGCTCCCTTTGCAGACAGGACATAAAAATCCGCTGCAATACCTTGACAAACTAGGCCCAAATACAGAAGCGCACCAAAAGCAGGTATCGCATATTAGGAAGTGATATTGTCTTTTAGCTCTTTTGGCCACTTCCGGTAGTATATGTTCTATATCCAGCACAACTGTGCTTTAGCATTGCACCAATTAAAGTTGGATTAACGTTGTTAATTAACTCGGTCATGAGGCGGTTCAAGAAATCTCGGAACTTTTCATCAACTGTGATGGCAGTATAAACATTGATAATTTGATGTATATATAATCAGGGCCCAAAGGTATTCAAGACATAACCTTAAGAAAGCAGACTTGGGGGGTCAAGAAACTATTTTTCTGTTGCTTATTGACATTCATAATCTTACTTTAATCTCTTCAAAGTAAGAATTTCATTTGAATATCATATCTCTCTTGTCATTTAGAATACAGATATAGATAGTGTGTTGTTCACACGGCTCTGTGTTACACAACAATTGCAGATATGTTTGCTGTCATATGGCCAACCGTGACAGGGGTTGTATCTGCTATGTTTGTTTTGGACAGAGCCATCTGTAAAGTATTCACCCAAAGATTTCTCCCAGGCCAGACTTAGACTACGGCGATTCTATTAAAGCCTAGCTTAACATTGTTAATACTTTTAAAAAGAGTCCATGGATATTTGACCTAATGAATATCACCCTGCCCTAGGGTAGAGGATTGTATGGAATAGAGCCAGGGCAGGGGCAGGCTGAGTCTGCTTTTCCATTTGTTTTTATGGCACTCAAGATAGTCCTTCCAAATTATTAAAAGATGGCTTAACCTTGTTACTTTAAAGAATAGCCACAGGTTATTTTGTAGTAACTATATCGCCGATCTTGACCAAGTCCTTTTGAGTATATGCTTTTTTAGTAGGCCCAGAGATCTAGAAGAGAAAAACCCTTAGAAAACAGATTGATAGAATTACAACACGAGCAGGTCGCAGGATTTGAATCGCTTAGCTTCGGAACCACCTATAAACAATGAGATAACCAACAATGCTAGCAACTGCAAATGCTGCTGTTTCAAAAATTGCAGACTTAATAACAAAGTGAAGAGCCATCACAATGCATCTCAAAATAAAACTTAGAGTCGAAATTATTATACTTTGATGAACGTAGTTCATGGATACACAGAATTATTTGCACCTGTCTTTATGGAGATAATTATTTCAGGAATTATTGTTGGTTTAGTATAGCGAATATACAGTGAAGAGCCGATAGCAAATGCTAATAAACTACAACTACAAATTGCATTTTACGTTGTTAGCTTTCAGCATGCGGAGATTCATTACTATTTATCCATAGCTTAACTAAATTAACTAAAGACTATAACTGTAAACCCCATG
>DAINRW010000110.1:0-4762 GCA_036741615.1 Nitrososphaera sp. | reverse complement strand
ATAGTTCTTGCTGCTGACCGCACATTGATGTCCCCTTACAGAGGAATTTCACTTGCGTCATTCTTTGGTTGTGCGCCGGCACTGGACCCTAACAGAGATCACAATTCGTTTTGGTACTATATACTGCGTAATCAGGTGACTCCGAAAGTCCTTTTTGATTTTATTTGCAATCCTATTGACCATACAAATGGTGTCGCCAATTATGCTCCCTACGGCTTAAGAAAGGTGGAGGCTGCGCTCTTGAGGGACGGCTACAAGCAGGAGGATGTTGTAGTTTCCCATCCAGATCATATAGAGAAATTCATTGGACCCGAAACTGAAGTAGTTGGAACATATGAGATGGATCCTCTGGGGATGGGGCCAGTGACCATGACATTCACCTACGGCCGCAAACAAATGTCATATGATGAGTTTTACAACCGCGAGCTTCACATGAGAATCAATGCCGCCAAGGCAAGAACAGGAAGCAAGGCAAAGGTGATTGCAGGTGCTTCGGGTACTTGGCAGTACAACTACGATCCAGCTAAGATAGAAGAGTATGGCCTATATGGGATTGTCGAAGGTGAGCTGGGAGGTATAGGCCCCGAGATTGATGGAGCTGGAGGTAAATTCTTTGATGCGCTTATTGCAGGTGAGTGTGACACTGCGAATCCCTTCAAAAAGAGTCAGTTCAAAGTTGAGATTAAAGAATTTGCTAGAAATGACAGAACATACCATGGCAGATTCATTCACTATTGGAATGAACCATCAGTAAGTGAGATTCCAACTATCGTTAACCCTAGCATGCATGGCATGGTCGAGGTCATGCGAGGCTGTGGGCGGGGGTGCAAGTTCTGTGATGTAACACTGAGACCACTTAGGTATTACCCGGTTGAAAAAGTGCAAAAGGAAATAGAAGTGAACATGAAATATGGGGGGTTAAAGACTGCCTGGGTCCAGAGTGATGATATTTTCGTCTATGGCCTCAACCCAAGGACAACCAAGAACATGCAGCCAAATAGGGAAGCCTTGGAAGAGCTGTTCAAGGGTATCATGGCAACTGGCATAGAGCATACAAATCCAACCCATGGGACGCTTGCCGGTGCAATCGCAGATGAGAGACTCATCCCGAATATATCAAATATAATCAGAGCTGGCCCCGACAACCACATCGGTATCCAATGTGGTTTCGAAACAGGCAGCATAAGGCTCATTGGCAAGTATGCAGATCGCAAGCTTGCTCCATATAAGCCAGAAGAGTGGCACTGGGTGGTCAAAACAGCAATTAAGACGCTCAACGAGAACTACTGGGTCCCAGCGTTTACGCTCATCATGGGTCTTGACAACAATGAGACATTGGAGGACAGTTGGGAGACAATTCAGCTCATACACGAGATCGAGATGGAGCAGCCAGACAGCAAGTTCACTACCACACCGCTTACCTTTGTGCCTATTGGGCTTCTTGAGAAATCAGACTTTTTTGATATTGGTAATACAATGGACCCAGGAAAACTGGGCGTCATGTATAAGACTTGGCAACACAACTTCAAATATGGCATCCAAAAGTTCATGGGCAAAGTAGGACGCAACAACCCGATAAAGAACTGGTTCTTCACGCAAATGGCTTCAACTCTCGGAGGCGTACCACTCTCTGCAATGGAGAAATTCGCAAGAAAAAGGGGCAGAGAGCACGAGTATGCCATTGAAAAAATAAAAGCAAAATACTGGTAAAAGATCTCTCACTTTATTAGAATATAGATTCTTACTATGCTCCAGATGACGTTCTTCATTGGAGTGTCACTGAGGTACGGGACAATGACTTGCTGACATTGTTTAAGAGCAAACATAGTCAGGGCCGACTCAAGAAGATAGAAATGTGGCGTCAGAAGGTTGCAGAAGGTTGTTAAATATTAATGCATAAATAAAAAACACTTAGTGATATTCAAAAATGTAGCGAAATATTTCACGTTTATTTATTTAATCTTAATTTTGAAGGTACAAAAAATAATGGGCTAGCTTCTTGATATTGTCGTTTTTTGTGGTTATTTTCTTCTTGAAGTATCTGTTTCTTTGTCTTCGGTCGCACCCGTTTTGCCCGTAGTCGATGCTGCTGTTCCTGTCGCGATATCACCATATCTGCCCTCATGCATCCTACCAACTGTATCTTTTGTGTTCTGTCCAAAGATCCTCGCAGCGTTTGAAGTTAATCTTGCGATTTCTTTAGAATTGTGTCTTGCATAATTCGTAGTTGCTCTACTTGCTTCAATTCCTGCAAACAACATGTTAGTTGCCATGCGTGTACCTGCTGCTACTGAGTCAGTCATTGCACTTATACTCCTTGCATAAATGTCTGCCATATCCCTAGGCGACATTCCCATCCACCACCAAGGTTGGATCATACCCATCATCCAATAATTGTTATTACCGCTGCTAGTAGTGCCAGCGCTACTGCTAGTTGTATCTACAAGCGGGGTCCATGCAGACTGCATAGAATTGATTATCTCTTTTTGTGAATCCAAAAAGTTATCTGCAATCTCTCGAGTTGCATCGGCTGTCTCATTCTGGAAATCTGTAACGGTTTGAGAATACCTCGGGGTTTCCCTCCTTACTTCCTCTATTGCCCTGCGAATATTGTCTTTTGTCTCATCAATCGATCTATTGACTGCATCCTGTTGTTGTCTTTGCAAGAATTCTGTCCTTTCACGTTCCTCTCGTCTAGACATGCCAACTGATGACGATTATGCCATATAAACAGATACTTGTGGTAGTTGCATCAAGAATGCGTCTCTATATGCAATAGACGGAAAAATCACTTCAAAAGCTTAAGATTAAGAAGTATTATTTTTAAAAGATACGTGAGCCTCGAAGCTCACAGACTCACGTTGATCGCATCATTGCTAGCTGATCTCAGAGATCAGCTAGCAATTTTTGTTAGGTGTTCGAAGATATCGTTATTATATGTTAAGATGTATTTTTGTCCATAATCGTGTAGATTCTTTGATAGAACAGAATCTTCTATAAACACACCATATTCTGCTTTAGAGCGTATTCAAAAAAGGATGCGAATCGAACAGCGCAAGTAATCACATCGCATCAAATAATTCAAACAAGTGATGGGAGAGATATTAACACAGAATTTTTGGCAGATTCAAGAGTTTGCTCTTTTGTGTATATTTTGTGTATATAATAGATGAGACTACAATCATGAAATACGGATAGAGACTATTTTTGCCAGTTTTACACAGGCATGAAATATGCACACTCTATAATCTTGTTTAGCAAATGAATTTTGAGTTATTTAACGAAACCCTTTATTTATGATAAATACTAACTTTTAACATGACATCAGAGATTTTTAGAGAAAAGCAAGAGATTAATAAAAATCAGCATCATGTGTACGATGACAAGACAATCGAAAACATGAAGCAATATTTTAAGGTCGAACATGACTCTGATGCATTACTGAAATATATAAGAGGGAATAGAATTAATCACGATGTACTAGCTTGACTTCGTGTTAGTTTTTTCTTATACATCTCAAGAACCATCGTAATTCAGAGTATGTTTGAAATTTGAAATAATGCATCAAACCTTCAATAGTCTTATCATCGTATTCTAGATGATGATATTTCTGTCTATCTTCGGCCTGCCGAGAAGAAGCAGAAGATTCGTCGGTTGGGTTTATAGCCAATTTAGTGTTGGTCTGTTATTCACTGTTATAACGAGAATTTAACCAGCGCTAATGAATGTACTATATGACTCTCTCTTAACCTTAGAGGGTAAGGATAGTCTCTGTCAGACTAGGATTGCAATAAACCGCAATTGACGAAAGGATGAGACTATAGCGAGTAGAGTATAGGGATATAAATGACTTCATAGAGTGACAGTGAGCATTTACCGTTATAGGTAAAAGACGATATCAAGATAGTATAAGAAGATTAGTGATAGAAACTATTGATAAAGAAAGAACCTATAACAATTTCAACGAGGATTACATCACCGCTATTTAATTGTCATGCCGTCCACTACGAAAGTCGATGTCGTACAGACGGGGACGATTTGGAGGAGGCAGCCGCTTTGGTGGTCCAAAGCCGGTTGAGAGTGGCAAGGAATACGATGTTCAAGTTACAGAGATTAGCCGAAAAGGCGATGGGGTTGCCAGAATTCAGGGATTTATTGTTTTTGTAAAAGGTGGAAGAGTTGGACAGAAGACCAAAGTGAGGGTGACGCATGTAGGAGATAGATTTGCAACAGCTGAAACCATTAATGGCGATGAGCAACAGCAGGTAGAGCAGCAGCAGCAATCAGCCGAGCAATCACCTGACATTGTTAGCCCTCCAGTGAGAGAAGAAGAAAAGCCAGGACTACAGGACTATTCAAGCTCAGAGGCAGAAGAGATTAAACCTGAAGAACAACCTCCAACAGGCTGATACAGACTCAACCACTAGCTTAAAAACATAAGTTTACACCGTAAGAGATACGCGCCTAGACTCTAGGACTAATGTCGAGCAATACATAACGACATAGATAGTAATTAAAGAAGTTCTTAGAAGATTCTCATTGACGATATAATTGTCATCCAGCCAAATAGGAATTAATATTGCAAACTTTGATGAGCAGAACAGAGGAATAAATAAGGAAGAAAATTCTTGGTCATCAAGACAATAGGTATTTATTAAAACAGAGTTGGGCAAAACCGCCTGATAACTGCAAGATATATTACATGAGTTTTCATATATGGAACTGATTGGGCGAGCAGTCAACGCCACAAAAGTTCACAGAT
>DAINRW010000109.1:0-4774 GCA_036741615.1 Nitrososphaera sp. | reverse complement strand
CATCTTATATTGCTTTCAAACTTGTTTACCTGAATCTACGATATAGTTATCGTGACGTTCGTCCCAGCGTGACCTTTCTTCTTTCTCTCTTTATTAGATCCCATTTAACATAGCCTATCTGCACCGGTTTTCAAACGATGGCTTGACTGCATCCACTCGATTGAAATCTTTTAGTAGTCCTCTGTACTGTCATTTGACTGTAAACAGGAAAACCACAGCCTCTGATTGTTAAGCAAAGTCTGTCACCAACTTATGAAGGCGTCTCTGCGGAGAAAACCATCGTGAGCATTACCTTTTCAGTCAGCTTATGTCCTGTTGAGTTATTATGGTCTTCAGTATCACTATGAAAAACAAATTTCTGTTTGCATTCATGACAAATCCATATCGCTTTTAGGTCATCTGGGTGCATTTTCTAGTCGCATCAGACACTGATAGTTAAGTTATTGTATTTATAAAGTAACCAACCATTTTCATAAGTTTTGTTAAAGAGAGTGACTTCGAATTTAAGAATCAGCAGCGGCCTTCATATTATTTCTCTAAATGGTGAATTAGCAAATTGTTCCCTATATATTGCGCCTAACTACATTTCTGGGTTTTCCCATATTGCCGTCCGAGGAGAACATTGCTAGCGGTATTAACACCCATGGCTGAAGCATTCAAGGAGGATTATGCACAGAAGGAAGATTTTTAGAAAAATGAGCTAAGGACATTAGGCATAGAACCATAAGGACAAAATGAGTTAATGACAAAGAGAAGGTTCAAACATTGGCAGAAAATTGTCTGGGTGTTCCCGTTAGCATTATGTTTTGAAACCAACTATTTGGGGAGTATTTCCCCCTGCTGTTTTAACTGCATTATGAGAAAGCGATAATGAACATACCGTCTAGTTGTGATCTGTATCTCTCTTTGTGACTAATAAATAATACTTGTTTCTCATTTTAGTCATCGTCGCTGTCTGATTTTCTTCCTATCTCAATCGATGAGGTACACTGAATTTACTATTTGACACATCGAAGTGGGATGCTTTCCTATTGCTGAGATTAGACCACAATGATTGTTTTTCCTCCTCTCCCTCCTCGTTCCACATATTTCGTTGATTGTATCTATGAGATGTAAAGGTGCAGGAAGCAATAAATCTCAATAGAGATTAAAAATTATAGTACATCGTGCGTATAGTTCTGGGTTTAATGTAAGAACAGACCATGCATTTGATTGAGTAGCCATTCGGCTTCTTGTAAGCACCAAAAAAGTTGCAAATACTTCTTGATATGTTGTAAACACTTGTAAATCAGTGTGAATCTTTGCTACTACTTTATTTGATATGACGTTTAGCAAAAATCTACGCATTTATGTGTGGAAAGGGTAAATTTTAAATGCAAACAAGACCGAGGCACCAAAACCATGGGAATAGAAAAACAATGGTTAATGATAACATATCTGATGACGAGGCTATCAAAAAACAATTACAAGAAGAGGAAAGAGAAGTAGAGGAAGCTGAAAAACACCAGATAAGGCTAGAGTTTTCAACCAACATTATTGCAGCACATAAGTATTGCCTAAGAAATGTCATTCATACGGGCCAAGGTTTTGACTGTGAGATTATCTATATACCCAGACATAAAGACCCCAAAGATGATAGATACCTTACTAAGCGCTTCGCGGTTCGTCTTACATCAAAGAATACCGTCATTGAGTGTATAGAGATAAGAGATGGTTGGGGCGGGTATGGCGAGCTATGGTTAGGGGAGCAACATATAGAACATGAGAGAGCGCAGAAATTGATACAACAGGCTATGGGAATTGCTGCGGCTCTTATCGACATTCCAGAAAGTCAAGTTGAACAAGAGAAGTTTTTTGCAGAACTTGAGGCGACAGAGGTGGGAGAAGGAGAAGATGGAGAAGTGGTAAAACAGCAAGAACATAACCATAAGTTGGATTTGGAAATAGCAGACTTATGTACTGATGTGGAAGTGGAATTTTTGGAGCCGAGAATGCTTTAGGATGCGACTGCTTTAAAATGCCCTTAATGGTGTTTTTATCATTTAGGTGGCACATTGAGTTAAGAATTGAAGTGGCTCCAACCTTACAGAGGTCCTGTTTTTGTCTATATTTCCACCGCTTGATCCTATCCATATATTCTCAAAATTGTTCGGCTTTTATGACAGTAGTCTACCTAGAAGCCAACGTTCATTGCAGATAAATGACTTCAAGATGAGTCAATAATTGCGATTAAGCAGAAACTGCTTTTGAAAGTAAAGATTGAGAAAGATCTGCGCAAACACCACGGTAGAAAGCACACAAAGGCAAGCAACACAGGAGACTGAAAAACTATCTAAGAGAGAATAAAATTGTCATTGAATGTGGCCAATACATGCACGAAAACGGTTAAAAGTCTTGATCTGTTCCATCTTTCTCATGGTATCAAAGAACAATATGAGGACCGTACCTGGAGCCTTGACACTTATGCTGCTTTCAGTAAGTGTGGCCTCAGTGATAGCACTAAGCGTACCAGATAATGTAAGCGGGCAAGGAGTACCTGGAGCCCAACAGGCGGATACGAGTCTTACTAGTCTTGATGATACTACCGCAGGACAATCTGGAGGAGGTGCAGAGTCTTCACCTTGTACTCCAACAGAAATAGGAGGAGCCAGTGCTCAGAACGCCACCACTACTAATGCAACAACAACGGCTAGCGGTACTAGTACTACGACTGTTAATAACACTGGTATGTTAGGAGGAGAAGCAGTTAGTCCATCATCATCACAGATAAGAGACCACATAGAACAAGCCTGTATCGCACTCGAAGTCGGTGACACAGAAGGTGCACTTATGCAATTGAATTTGGCACTTGATGAATTAGGTGGCGGCAGCGATGACATACAAGGTAACAATACTACTACCTCTCTAAGCGAAGCAGAAGAAGGTGGATTTAATGAGGGTGTAAGTATTGGCGGAACAGGTCCCATTGATGACTATGATGCGACACCCGATGCGGAAGCTGGATAAGGAATCAAATGTTATTTGTGAAATACAAAATACAGATTACGTAGGATAACAAGAGAGAGATATACAAAACCTACAAGTGAACTCTGCAACTGTAGATCAGGAAGCAACTAATGAACAGCTTGATTAATCTTAGTAAGAGTCAGAACTGAAAGAAAATCAAACGGTTTCCTATTCAAATCAGAATGCTACAATAACTCAATCCGGTATCAGCCAGCTTTGATGGAGACGATGACGTAATTGAGCAAAGTCTAGTTTGATACGCATAATTTGAGTCTGACAACCAGGCAGGTTATGACTATGTATGCCTCAGATGAGCTAACTTAAGACCTTTCATCTATCCACTCTGTCACCCATTCATCTTAGTCTTTCTTTTACTTATTCGTAAGCCCGTAGGTGTATGAGAAGAATGACAACTCTTCATGATCTTGGAGTTAGAGATGTACGACAGCTAGCCTTATTTTGCGAGATTTTATCTTTGCCTAAGTATTATGAAAATATCTCCACCATTATTGATTCCATCAGCAGTGACGTTAGCACTGATGACAGCAGTAATCGCTGTCACTATTTTCGCTTCCAGTTTTGTGGTAATTAATGCGCAGCTGCCAAATCAGCAACAAATAGAACCGAATGAAGGGCTTACAGCCATACTAAATGGTAACAGTTTCAGAACTGGAGATACAATTACAGTTAGCGGTTCTGTGGAGGAGGGAGAACCAAGTTCTTTTGTGGGAATAGAGGTAATAGATCCCCAAAGCGCAGTAGTTGAGCGGGGAGTCTCTGTTCTAACTGAAGATAACACTTTCAATTACAGCTTCGTAGCTGGCCAACAAAAAGAAGTTGATATCGACGAGCCAATGGTAACAAGTGGCAACTACAGAATGGTGGTCACGTACTTTCTCCCTGGTGACCCGCTTGGCATGAAACAAGCAGAGATAATTTTTGAATACAATTCTACCAATGATACAGGTGACGATGAAGGAGCAGGAGGAGTAACCACCAGCATCCAACCTGCAGCCATTGAGACTACAACACCTTTTCAAAGCATAGATAATGGCTTCAGATTACACGTGCCTCGTGGCTGGATAATTCAGGATGCAGACAGTGCAGGTTCTACTTTATCAGAGGACGCAACAAGAGGATATGTTCTTTTAGCACAACTCTGTCCAGATGAGGAAGAAGAACAACAACAAGGACCGCCATCTCCCAATGTTGGTGGCGATGGCGAAATGTTCAATTGTCAAATGTCCGAAAATCATGTAATACACATTGTTCGCTATCACGACTTGGCCAGTGCACTCCAATTGGGAAATAATGCTGTCTCTATCAACAATAACATAACAAGTGATACTATTCTATTACACCATCTACAAAAGCTTCAGGAAGTTGGTTACAGAGACATCGAGATTGTCAATAGTGCAGACATGACAGTCAACCTTACAATTCCACAGGCAAACCAAACAATAGCTGCTCTACCCGCTAAGTTTGTAGAAATGACATATACTACTGCTTCTTCTGCTCCAGATGAAATAAGAACTGGATATTTCATTTCAACTGCTACAAATTCAACATCGCCTGATGTAGGGGTGCCAACGGGATATACTGTCTTTTATGAAGGTAGATCTCTTTCTGCTGCAGAGCTAACAATAGGATTTGGTAGCTTATCATCACTACCGCCAGCAGTCAAGCAAGTATTTGATTCATTTGAGTTATTAGCAGCGCCCGAAGTGGAAGAAGCAATAGCTCAACAATCAGCAGAAGCAGCAGCAGC
>DAINRW010000108.1:0-4775 GCA_036741615.1 Nitrososphaera sp. | reverse complement strand
AAAATAATGAAAATCGTTGAGTTCATGGATCTCATAAATATTGAGCCAAACGAGAGTGAGGAAAGGGAGACATATAGGAGCAATAGATCAACTCCTGCTTCCGTTGGCGACAAGATATGGAGTCTTGTTGAGGGTAAGTTTCCATATGGAGGATTTACTTCTACTGATATCCTCGAACTATATGAGGATCAGTACAACGAGCCAATCAAACTAAGCATTATCTCAACCTATCTTTCAAGGTATGCCGAACGCGGCCGACTTATAAGAACCCGCCAGGGAAAAGAATGGATTTACAAGATAGCTAGACAACAACCGATGCAGCCCCAACCATCTTCTCCTTCTCCTTCCTCTTCAGCATCTCTCGACCTGCATCTGTGATGTTGTAGCGAAAGGGTTTGGTGTTAATATCCCTACTAACTAGGCCTAGGTCATGAAGTTTCTTCATGAGGCGAGCTGTGTGTTCTCTAGTCCTGCCTATGGCAAGTTGAACTTCCCTTGAAGATCTCGGCCTTTCTACTAGTAATTTGAATATATAATCAGTTGTACTGTTAACTTCACTCTCAATTTTTTGATGTTGCGTGATTGTTACAGGCTCACTCACAGGTGCCACGTGAGGCTGTAGTTGTGACGGTAGTTGTGATATTACCCTCTGCGGCTGGGCTCTATTTTCAAGTATGTCTATTCTTGCCCGAAGCTCTGAAATTATCTTATCATAATCACGTAATTTACGGGTGTAGTCAAGGACTATTGCTTCAACAACTGCTTCGTTAGTTTTATACCTGCGCTCTTCAAATATCGTCTTAAACTTGATATAGAATGTCATACCTGCCAGCCCTCCTAAAAAAGCAAAGATCCCTAATATCACGAGGTCACTGTCTGAGAAGGTCAGGCCAGGAATCATATCACGGTATTATTAGGAATACTGTGATTTAATATTTTGGGATAAGGCTATTTTACACCATTGATATCCTTTTTATCACTTCGTTTATCACGTACATCACATCCTCTTTCTTGGTTCTAAGCGCAACATCACTACCATCATCTGCAGAGAATATCACAGATAATTGCTCTGCTAGCTTACCTAATGCCACCAACGCTTCTGCTTTTACTATTCCTGTTGATTGTAGAAGCACCATACTAAACAGAAGTGAGTAAACCTTCTTTCTACACTGTTTAAGTTGTCTATAGTAGGCTCCTGAACTGATATCTTCGGGCTTACCGCGACCAGTCAGTTGATTCAGGATTATTGAAAGTTGTCGTGGTGTAAATATAGAATTTGCAACAATTTGTGTATAAAGCGCGCTAGAATTAGGGATTGAGTCGGCCATGGCAGCTATACAGATCTGTATACTTCGGCCTCTATTAGAATCTTAGGAGCATCAAACTTTAAAATGGCACCTTCCCTTTTAACAGGAAGTGATAGTAGGAAAGGTCGAAAAATATCTTCAAGATGAGATAAAGAATCATGGCACAATATGCCTTCCACTAATTGATTCTGAAAATTCCGCAGACGCCGCTTCAATTGCGAAAATAGTAGAGGAAAGAGGAGCCTCTGCAATTCTTGTCGGTGGGTCTTCTGCGGTTGATCAATTGGAGCTAGCTAGAATTGTTAGTGAAATAAAATCGACGATTAACGTGCCTGTGATATTGTTTCCAGGAAACGTCACAGGTGTATCACCAAAAGCTGATGCTATTTTATTTAGCTCACTTCTCAATTCAGAGAACACATATTTTGTTACTGAAGCCCAAGCATTGGGCGCGTTGACAGTCAAGAAATATGCAATAGAGCCCTTACCAACCGCCTATATTATTGTGGGTGAGGGAACGGCCGCTTGGTTTGTGGGTAGAGCTAGGGGAATCCCATTCCATAAACCCAACCTTGCTGTGATGTATTCCCTAGCGGCTCAGTATATGGGCATGCGGTTTGTGTATTTGGAAGCCGGTTCTGGTGCAGCTGAACATGTTCCACCAGAAATGGTGGCGATGGTAAGAAAACACTACGACGGTACAATCATCGTCGGAGGCGGCATAAGGTCACCAGAAATTGCAGGTCAGGTAGCCAAGGCAGGAGCTGACATTATTGTTATCGGTACTATGATAGAAAAAGAGGGCAACTGGCAAGAAAAATTTTCCTCAATCGTCAAAGCAATTAGGGTACGATGAATTATGATAGAGGAAGCTGAAACTCATCTAAAGGATGTCCGCATGCCTGCATTTTATTGGCAGTATCAACAGGCTATCCTAAAGAGTGTTAACAAGGGCTATCAACATGCACTTAAGGCTCGACGACGAGGAATTGATGCGGCGGATATAATCGAGCCCAAGATTGCGTACGACTTAGCAGATAGAGTTGCAAAGATGCATAATATAGATATTGCAGATAGGTTGCGTGCTCTTCTATCACAGACGACCAAGGAAAAGGCAGCATTAAAAATAGCGGAAGAAATTGCAGCCGGCGAATATGGTTCAGGCGATCTAAAAACTCGGCTTGATAATGCCGTCAGGGTTTCTCTAGCTGTAGTCACGGAAGGGGTGACTGTTGCCCCACTGCAGGGTATATCAGATGTCACGATCAAGAGCAACGTCGACGGCTCTCAATACCTATCGGTGTCTTTTGCCGGCCCTATTAGATCTGCGGGTGGCACAGAAGCCGCACTAACTATGCTCATTGCTGATCATGCAAGAAAAGTCGCAGGTCTTGATAGGTATATAGCTAATTCATTTGATGATGAAACCGGCAGGTTTGTTGAAGAACTCAGGATCTATGAACGCGAAGTTATGGGCTTCCAGTTCAAGGTTCTTGACGAGGACGTAGTGAAATGTATTTCAAACTTGCCTGTAGAATTAGACGGCGTTGATACTGATCCTGTAGAAGTGGTTGGGCATAAAAACATGCGTCGGATCGCTACCGATAGAGTTCGCGGAGGCACGCTTAGAGTCATGAATGATGGACTCATTGGTAGAAGCAGGAAACTATTGAAGTTAGTTGAGACCTTAAATCTGGATGGCTGGAACTGGCTGAAAGAACTCAAAGGGGCAATCCAGACAGGAAATGATGATGCCGCCAATCATAGGATGTCCGAGGTCATTACAGGCAGGCCGGTACTTTCGATGGTAAAAAAAATAGGCGGGTTTCGCTTACGTTATGGTCGTTGCTACAACACTGGCTTTGCAACTGTAGGGATACACCCAGCAGTTCCAGCCCTACTTAACTATGCAATTGTAGTTGGTACTCAGATCAAAATGGATATGCCTGGCAAGGCATCTACTATAGCACTTGTTGATACTATTGAACCTCCGATAGTCAGGTTGGATGATGGCAAAGTGATACAAGTTACTACAGTCGAAGAGGCCGAAAGAATCCGTTCCCATGTCAGTAAGATCTTGTACCTTGGAGATATGCTGATAAGCTATGGGGACTTTCTTGAAAATAACGCCCAGTTACCACCTGCAAGCTTTGTAGAAGAAATATGGGTGCAGCAATTGCGCTCAAAACTGCTCACAATGGAGTCATCTGATCTTGATATGAAGAGGCTGATCCAGATGGCCGAAAACTCACTTGTTCTGCCGTCAGTTGACGAAGCATTTGAAATCAGCAAAAAACTTGGATTGGCATTGCATCCCAAGTATTCATTCTACTGGGACTCCTTAACGGTTGAGGAAGTACTGTACCTAAAAGACAGGCTATCTAGTGATATGCCTTTGTCTTTCGATACTAAGTTAAAGGATATCCTAGAGCGATTAGGTGTAATTCATTCTATAACACATGACCAAAAAAAAATCTGCATTGACGACAACAATCAAGCAACTTCGTTGAGTAGGATTCTAGACGGGCTTCCTACTGTTGAATCTGATAGTGCCATAGAATTTGTCAATAAGACATCTGGTATTCTCGTTATGTCTAAGTTTTCCTCTGCTATTGCTGTGAGAGTCGGCAGGCCAGAAAAGGCAGCTGAGCGCAAGATGAAGCCGCCAGTACATGTCCTCTTTCCAATTGGAGCGAAGGGTGGCTCAACTCGCGACATTCTGAAGGCCTGTAAAGAAGAGTCCTTCTATACTCAAATAGCGAACAGATATTGCGATAAATGTAGGTTGCCATCTATTGGCACGCATTGTAGAGCATGTGGCGCGTGGACCATGCTGCGCAACCTGTGCATAGTATGTAGAAAGGAAGTTGAAGAGGGTGAAAAATGCGCGCGTTGTGGAAAAGAGGGCCGAACTTACTCCTCAGTCAACTTTCCACTCAAGTTTGCCTTAGAGCAGGCAAGGAAAAAACTGGGCGTAGATCCGCAAGAACCTTTCAAAGGAGTCAAGTCGCTTATGAGCTCACATAGATCCGCAGAGCCCTTGGAAAAAGGGATTCTGCGCCAAAAATATGGACTCCATGCCTTCAAGGATGGCACTATTCGATTCGATGCAACCAATGAGCCACTAACTCACTTCAAGCCTGCGTGGATTTCTGTCAGCATCGACAAGTTAAGGGAGCTTGGATACACACATGATTATCTTGGGAGAGAATTAACTTCTCCAGATCAGATTGTGGAGTTGATGATGCAGGATGTAATAATACCTCGTGACTCTGCAAAGCACCTCGTGAATGCAGCGAAGTACATTGATGAAGAACTTGTTAAATTATATGATTTAGAGCCTTTTTACGGCTTGTCTTCCCTTGATGGCCTTGTCGGTCATTTGATTGTGGGTCTTGCACCACACACTTCAGTAGGCATTGTGGGAAGGATAATTGGCTTTGCTGATTCACAGGTTTGTTTGGCATC
>DAINRW010000107.1:0-4795 GCA_036741615.1 Nitrososphaera sp. | reverse complement strand
CCTCGACCAACTGCTCCGCAGGCAGCCATTCTATCCAAGCTGAACTATGGGCCCAGCACCCCTTATTTTCTCTTTAACAAATACATACAGCTGTTGGCTCTACGAATGCTAGGACGTATCCGTAAGAGCAACAGTCCCTTTTTCTACATACCTCAATTAAAACCTAGGTCCGCTGACATAAGCAAAGCCAGATGCACAGACAATCAAAAGCCGCGTTTAGTTCAACTAGCCTGCTTCCTTTATAGCAGCATCAGCGTTAACACTCTGTTCTAGCGAACTAGAGATCAGATCAGAAGATTCTTGATATTCACTTTGATCGCCGGTGACAAGATAGTTGCGAAAGTGCTCATAGCTTTGTCGTTCCAACTCAATGGCACTGACAAGATAGTTTTTCGCTGATTCATATTTTTCAGGAGTGTTCAATGTATTGGCTCTTTCTATTAGCCGGTCATATCTAGGCAGATAACGATCAATTACCTGAATCAAGGTATTATTGTCTTGTGACAGCCACCTCTCCTCCTCTGCAGTATACTCCTGAGTCAACGCATTTGTATCAAGAATAATTTGCTCATATGCTCTTTTAAACTCGTTGTTCCTTGAAGCCTCTATCTGAAGAAACACCATAAATGCAATCAAGGCCCCAATAACTGCAATACCTCCAAATGTAATTAACCGTCTCGTCTGCTTTCGGCCTATTGGCAATTATACATATACATCTCCTCTCTTTGCTCCTTGAGTTCAGATATCAGCAATAAGGCAATGCTAATGAACAAAATAAATATGATGCTACGTTGTCAAGGATTTTTCTATTAGTATTGATATCATTGCATCTCAAGTAAGGCAATTCTGCCTATTGTTTTGCCATTTCTTTTCGGCGTAATGATCATTTTGACGAAATCTCTATCTGTGCCGTCCCAGTCGAAATAGTCAAGGGTGTGACGACTGCAAAACATAACTGTCGTCCCCTCGTCATCCCACTGCATGGTGCATCCACACGGCAGATTTCGGTCCGGCATTCATATGCTGGTGTGTCATCTAATTTAACGGTTGTAGGTAGCCGTCTCTGCTGCCAAAATCTAGGACACCTCTTTTTGAGAAGATCTGAAAATTATCTTAAAATTATCTTTACCAATAGAACCAAAAAAACTCTCTGCCAGAACACTTAAAATCAATGAGTATGTCCGGGGCGACAAGAATAGATGGACAGGAAAAAATACCAATGCAAAGGCTTTAGCTATCATATCATCATTAGAACTTGCCAGACACAAGACATAATGTGTGTTAGTTTAACGGCAAAAAATTACTTCACAAACAAGTATTAATTGGACCCAATCAATTCAGACACCAAGAAAGAGGAAAAAGGAGGAAGAGGTAAGACACAGAAAATTGTCAGACATGGACCAGGAAGGACGAGAGCATGATCAGAACGAGAGGCAGCAACAAGAACAAGAACAGCAGTCAGAAACTGCCACATCAGATACAAGGAGGCAGATTGCACAACCTCCACTTAACTTGCTATTCAATCCATCACTTCTTGTTAGAAAAGATGTCTGGAGTGTCGACATTGCTCGCCTGTTAGAAACGTTCTTACGTTTGCTCAATGCCACAGGTAATAGAGATCTGCGCATATGTGGATTAGCAGCAGTTTCTTCGTCCATGATCTATCGCCTAAAAGTGGAAAGCATTTTTGCACTTGAGAAAATAGCGATGCAGAAGAAAGGCCTCAACGATCCAATTAAAGAGCAGCAACATCAGCAGTTACCTATACCAGAGCTAAATCCAATTGAGATACCATTCAGAGTTGAACCAACATATCCTGTGTCTGTGGAAGAATTGCTCCATATGCTAGAAAATATGATAATGGAGCTTGCAAACCCTAGGTCAAAAAGGAAGAAACAAGAACTTGAACTTGAGCCAGTTGAGACTTTTAATTTCGATCAATATCTTATCAAATTTGAGAAGATAATCCAAGGTTATGAAGATATGATCTATGACATTGTGGCAGCAGATGGTATCCTTATGTTCAAGACGCTCGTTGCCAAGATGGATCCGGTTGAAATGGCAAGATGCTTTATAGCCATGCTATACCTTGCAATGAAAAGCAAGATCAACTTGGACTATCCACAGGATGATTCGGACAACATAAAGATGACTCTTGCTCAGGCTTAAAAATAGCAATAATAATAAAGAGAACACATGTTAGAGACAAGGATAATAAAAATAATAAAAAACAGTATCAGTCACCAGGACGACAATGACAGAGAATGAGTGCAGAGAGCAATAAAGTAATAAACTCAGTTTAGAATATAGAGAGAAAATACAACCTTGCGTAAGCACGCCCTTCCAGAAGACGAAATTGCCGCCAGAATAGAGGCGGCGTTATACTCTGCAGGCAGACCTCTATCGCTAGATGAGCTAATCAGAGCATCCGGTACCAACTCGAAGGAAAAAACGCACCGAGTAGTAGACGAGCTTGCGAAGAAAGCCAATTCAACCTTTAGAGCAATTGAGATAGCTAAGCTGGAGGATGGCACTTATGTACTCCAGCTAAGGCCACAATACACGCCACTTGTACGCAAATTCGCACAACATCCTTTACTTCCACCAGGTGCGCTAAAGACACTCTCTTATGTTGCCTACGAGCAGCCTGTGACATCAAAGAGATTGGTACAGATAAGAGGGAGCCAGGTCTATTCCCATATCAAGCTTCTCGAGCAGCTTCAGTTTATAGAGCATGAAAACCTCGGTAGGTTGAAAGTTTACCGCACAACATCTAAGTTCCAGATCTATTTTGGCATAACAGACCTCAATGCCGTAAAAAGCAAACTAGTAAATGCTGTTAACACCACCACAACAGCAACATCAAAGGCTGCTGGCGATGCAACATTTACAACCACAAAGTCAAACAAGCACCCACGTCGGCGCCCAACCACCACTACCGCTGAATATGTCCCCCCAACCGCAAATGCGGCGGCCGGCAGCGACATAAGCCAACCTCAGATATCAGAAAAGACTTAATTATAGCGGATAAAAGTTATCTATTGCACACTGCTATGCGAAAATCGATAGAAAACCTAGGTGGACGCAAGTTCACAGGTGGACGCAAGGTTGCCATGAGAGGAAGACGTAAGTTTGAAATTGACAGATATCCGAATGAAGCTGTTGCCGGCCCTGCCCAGATAGTTGTCAGGAGGACGAGAGGCAATAATAATAAAGTAGCTTTCAAGACTGCCGAATTTGCCAATGTAATTGATCAGGAAAATAGGAAAGTAACTAAATCCAAAATCCTGAGGGTTACAAAGAACCCAGCAAATAGAGACTATGAAAGAAGAGGCGTAATCAGCATGGGCGCTCTTATTGAAATTGAAAATGGCACAGCTAGGGTTGTGTCCAGACCAGGACAAGACGGTGTGGTCAACGCAATTATGGTCAAAACAACAGCGGCTGGAGCAGCAACAGCAACAACGACGTCAAGAAAGACTAGATAATTGTTGATTTAAATTATTATAGTAACTGTTAAGAGCTAATAAGAGTCTCTTTTCTGTGTGGACTTGACATGGGATGGTCCGGATCCAACTGACAAAATAGTTTGTCCCTATCCGATCGAGTTTTATTGTAAGCCTTCCCCTGCAGAGTCACTAAACTCACTTGAATCAGGACGGATCCTGTTTGAGCTGGATTTGGGAGAAGGTGTTAGATCGGTTGACGGCCTACTTCTTAACAAAGCCAAATCAGAAAACCTTGACAAGTTGCAGGACGGTTCTAGCAAGTTAAAACATCAAACATCACGCTCAACTACATTCTTTCAGGACAGCAGGCATGCTAACAGGTGGATAGGAGAGTTAAGTATCCCAGCCAGTTGGTTAGAAGGTGGTACAAGAACTCATGAAAGAACTGGTGCGGATACCCCCAAAAGTGCTAATGACAATAAATTCTATTGCCTTGAGATAACATATACACTTGATAATAACAACACTTGCACCGCTAGATTTTTCTCCGATGATGCATTTCATTGGCAGGCAAGGTCCAAGTAAGCTACGGGGGACGGATATACGCAAGCAATATATTTTTTATAATTTCGTAGGAAAACAGAAGATGGAGAAACACCTTGAAAGACTATGAACACGTAGTGCTGTGGCTTGACTACTTCAACAAGAATCTCAAGAGACGACAAGGTAGGAAGGTTAAGCGGGATCAGGCGGTCTTTGACCCCACGGTTCAGGAGCTGGTGGAAGCTACTAGAGCCGCTGGCTTCCAATTATCGGATGAAGAGATAAACAGCGATGCAAGGTTTCCTCGTAGATCATTTGTCAAGTCTGCCTATGTAATGGTGGCGAAAAAGGAAGGCATCCCAAAGTCCCAAATAATTAATGCGGTAGCAACCAAACTACTGCGAAGAACCTTGCAAAAATCTGGAAAGAAATAAACAATTTGGTATTGCCGATGAAGGATATATCTCTTCGAGCAGGAGAGAAATATTTTTCCAATCCCGCTGATTCCGGCTAATCTTCCTATACGCAGCTTGTAATCCGGCACTGAGAGATATGAATACTTTATTCATTGTTCATAAGAAATAACAATAATATCTGGCACAAAACTAATGATAAAAGTAACCAACATATGCCAATTCTCCAAACTGACGAAGTAGGCGAGATCTTACATCTTGCAAAAAGTGGTAGACTAATAGTGAAACTTAATACGTCAGGTGCCGAACGAATCAAACCAGGCGAATTGCTAATTGATGGATCAGGTAGAAGAGTCGGCAAGGTGGCAGAGTTGCTAGGTCCAGTAAAGA
>DAINRW010000106.1:0-4797 GCA_036741615.1 Nitrososphaera sp. | reverse complement strand
AAAAGGCACACTTGGATTAAGGGGTAAAGGAACTGCAAGAGTGATCGATGATCCACTCTATGCTACAAAAGTAACCAGACACAATGTGAAGAGGTATTTGGGCACGCTGCAGAGTAAGACTGCAAAGGCCATACTTGCTATGGGTCCAGATTCTTGCATTATCGAAATTACGCCATCATATATAGCTACTTGGAAGTTCTAAGAATTGACCATCTTTTTGAGATCTTCATAGGCCTGTCGGACTTCGTCAATAGCCGCTTCATCTTCAAGCGTAGTGATATCGCCGATCTTGTCTCCGCTTGCAATGGATTTTAACAATCTCCTCATTATTTTACCACTACGTGTCTTGGGCAGCTTGTTAACGAAGTATATCTCATCTGGTGTTGCTATAGGCCCGAGTGTACTTCGAATGTGGGCGACCACTTCCTTACGCAGGTTTTGAGAATCTGAAAAACCCTCTTTTAGGACCAAGAATGCTATTATCGATTCCCCTTTTGTGTCATCAGGCTTGCCTGTCACTGCGGCTTCTGCAACGGCCTTATGTGATACAAATGCACTCTCTAACTCCGTCGTGCCAAGCCGATGGCCCGCCACCTTAAGTACATCATCTGCCCTGCCAAGAAGCCAAAGGTATCTCTCCTCGTCAACTAACGCATAGTCACCGGCATAGTAGAGGCCTGGAAACTTGGTCCAGTAAGTCTGCCTGTATTTTTCCTCATCGCCCCAGAGATTCAAGAACATCCCTGGCCATGGCCTACGAATAACAATATAGCCTTTTGTTCCAGGCCTTACAGGCTTACCCGTCTCATCTACTACTACTGCATCAACTCCTGGTACAGGAAACGTGGCTGAGCCGGGCTTCATTGGGATCGTTTCGATCCCATTACACATACTGAGCATTATCCCACCAGTTTCTGTCTGCCACCAAGTGTCCACTATTGGGCAATTCTCATTGCCAATCTTCTTGAAGTACCACATCCACACTTTGGGGTTAATAGGTTCACCCACCGTTCCAAGCAGTCGAAGAGACGACAAATCAAATGAGCTTGACATTGAATCGTCATCGTCATACTTCATATACATACGGAGTGCAGTTGGTGTAGTATACAATATAGTGGCGCCATGCTTTTCTACAATTGCCCAATACCTGTTGGGTTTGGGAAAATCAGGAGCTCCTTCATACATTATTTCAGTTATGCCATGCATCAGAGGGGCGTAAACAATATAGCTATGACCTGTAACCCAACCTATATCTGCAGTACAGAAAAAGATGTCTTGCTTTGTAAAGTCAAAGACCCACTTAGCAGTCGCATATAGATGCGTGAGGTAACCTCCTGTTCCGTGCATTACTCCTTTGGGCTTACCCGTAGTCCCAGAGGTATAGAGGATATAAAGTGGATGCGTGCTTTCAACTGGCTCGGGTGGGCAGTACAGCTTAGCACTTTCCATCAACTCGTGCCACCACAGATCCTTTGATCCCATGTTGACCTTATTGCCAGTGCGTTTGAGCACTACCACATGTTCTATAGAGGGCAATGATAAAACTGACTCATCGACTACTTTTTTTAATTCCACAAGCCGGCCCTTTCTTATGCCTCCGTCTGCAGTTACTATGACTTTAGACTTGGCATCATTTGCTCTGTCGATAAGTGCCTGTGCAGAAAAGCCAGAAAATACCACTGAATGAATGGCGCCAATCCTTGCGCATGCAAGCATTGTAATAGGCAGCTCCGGCACCATAGGCATGTATATTGTGACGCGGTCACCTTTGTTAACACCAAGATCCTTTAGGACATTGGCAAACTTGTTTACCTGACGATATAATTGAAAATAGGAAAATGTTCTTGTCTCTCCATTCTCGCTCTCCCAGATTATTGCGGCCTTATTTTTCGTGTCCGTGTCTATATGCCTGTCAAGACAGTTTACAGATGCATTCAGATTACCTCCTACAAACCACCTTGCAAATGGAGGGTTCCAATCAAGGAGACGGTCCCATTCTTTGAACCATATCAAATTTTTGGCCTGGTCTGCCCAGAACTTGTCCGGTTCTGCTAGCGCCTCTTTTGAGATTTTTTCAAGGCGTTTGCCTACTCTGACACTTACCTTCATATTGTTATCCTCGTCTCTATTTTCATCTAGTCTAGAATGACTCGACAAACATTGTGAAGAACAAAAACTTGTCTTTAAAGTATTTGTTCAGCTATTTTGATTAAGATAAATGTATAAGCTATCTAGAATATTCTTATTAAAGAATTAATCGATATATTAAAAATAGAGAAAAATCACTTCTATCATAGTTTGAAGTATAGAAGCAGAACAGAAATAGTAGCAATGATCCTAGAGGCAGCGAATGGCGGAGCAACTAAGACAAAAATCATGTACAAAGCTTTCCTGAGCTATGCACAACTAAGAGAATACCTCGCTGTCTTGATCGAAAACGGCCTGCTCGAATACATGGAAGGAACACAGACGTACAAGACAACTGCAAAAGGACTTAACTTCCTGAAGATGCATAGTGAGATTGGGGAGCTTTTACAAACAAGCGTCAGAGAACGCTAAAGCTGCCCATCTAAATTTTTTAAAAAATTAAATTAAATTAAAAAACTGACCGGACATAATGTGTGTGTCCGGCTCTAGAATTATTTTGTTATTACTTGATTGAGCCAGTTTGTTTCAGACTGCTCTACTGGGTTAGAAGACACAGGCGCATCATTACCCTCTTCTTCTTCTTCTTCTTCTTCTTTTCTCTCAGAGTTTGCTGCGCCCACCTGCACAACAGAAACCATTTCTGCCGCCTGGCGTGATGCCTGTTCAATTGGTTTTTCTTCTTCCTCTTCTTGTTGTTGGTGTTCTTCTTCCCTGATTGTTGGAGCAACAACTGTCGAAGTACTGTTACTAGTGGTAACGATATTTTCCAGCGTCTGAGTTGTCAGCTTTTCTTTAACATTGCTTATTTCAGCTCTTTCATTGTTTATGTGCTCGATTAGCTCATCCGTCTGAACCTTGACCTGCTGATATGTCTCTTCCTTCATTTCATTACTTCTGAACTGGAGTTTTGCATCGAACAGGACTGCCTTGATGTTCTTGACTTCTAAGTCTAGTTCTGCCAATCTCGCATTCAGCTTATCATTTACCTGCTTTCCAGTTTCATCAAGTTCATGCAGCTTTTTCTCATATTTGATATATACTAGCTCTGCGTCTTCCTTCATAGAGTCATTCTCTGAAAGAATATCCTGAAGTGCTTTTATCCTCTTAAGCGTCAGGGACTTTTGCCTTAGCAATCTCTGTGCATCAAGCCTCCATCTGGGTATAAAGAAGACATATTCTCCTTGGATAACTAGCTGCTCGTAAGGCAGTTGCTTTAACCCGCCTAAACCACAATCGACTCCCACAGCTTCTATCTCGCCATCGTTTTCTGTTATTATACCGACGGCTCTCCCGATGTAAGTGCCATATATGTCCTTAACTTGCTTGCCCACAAATCCGAGCTTTTCTTCGCTCATGTGAATAGTTGAGCAAAGATTGTATAATGATAACGGTGTTAAAACAGTTCGATAAAATAGTGGAATTAATCATGCCCCTTCACTATATGATTTTTTGAGGTTGAATTTGATCTAGTAGAATATTTTTAGCAATGACTCAATATTTTTGAAGTCATCCTTTCACATTCTTTTATTGGTCTGCGTATTCTATTCCTATGTTTGACAGCAATGTCTTTTTGGACAGTTTTACTGAAGAGGAAAAGTCGATTCTTAAAATCCACTTTTCTAATGTTGACGGACAGGTATTTGCGATAACTACCCCCCGGCAGGTAGATAGGGGTGCTCTAATGTCCCGTTATTCTCGCACAGACAAAACAATGCGGAGGGTGTTTTTAGATGAATTTGCAAGAAATCCGAACAGAGGAGAAGAATTCTACAGACGAGTCCTTCTTGAATATGGAGATGATTCCGTAGCTGAGCTAGGTGAGGCTCAAGTTGCTGTCGAGGGGATATCAAATATTGCTGCAAAAAAGATCGAGGATCGCAGAGTCGGGCTCTCGTATCTAGAGAAATCATCACGTTATGTATCTTTTAACCAAAAGATTGGCGGCTATTACCGATATGCTAGAGAAGACCGCATTATGTCGTCATCTCATGCAGATAGATACGTTGAGGCTTGTGACCATTCCTTTGATACATACAGTAAAAGCATCCAACCACTGCAAACCTTCCTAAAGGAAAGAGAACCAATAGAACATTTTAGTTTCTTTGATTCGTTGTCGCAAAAAGAGGTACCATTTGGCAGCTTGAGGGAAGACAAAGACATCGAAGCCGCTAGACGAGTCTACAGTATGTCGATAAAGGCAAAAGCACTAGACATACTCCGCGGTCTTTTGCCTGCATCCGCTATGACAAATATCGGTATTACAGGCAACGGCAGGGCGTTTGAATACTTGTTGACACTTATGTATGGATCAAAACTGAAAGAGATCCGATCTATTGCATCCCAGTTATTTGATGAGTTAAACTCACTCATCCCTTCCTTTATCCGGCGCGCAAACGACAAGTACGGGCAAGCATTGCAAGAATACACATCAAAAACTAGAAGTGCAATTGACGACCTTGCCAAGTTCCATCTATCAGGTATCCCCCCTGAAGAAGAGCCTGAACTTGTCAGGCTGATTGACTACAAAGACAACTCTGAAGCAGAGGTAAATGTGATATCTGCAATCCTGTACGAGCACGCTCAAGGCCAGTCACTTCATAGGATTGCAAATTATGTCAAATCAATGCCCATTGAAGAGCGCAACAGGGT
>DAINRW010000105.1:0-4839 GCA_036741615.1 Nitrososphaera sp. | reverse complement strand
ATAAGAAAGGCTCTTGGTGAGCCGATGTATTCGAAGGTGACATAATGCACAATAATATAATTATCAAAGGAGCAAGACAACACAATCTCAAGAATATCAATGTCGAAATACCAAAGAACAGATTGGTAGTCATTACGGGCCTGTCTGGCTCTGGGAAATCGACGCTTGCATTTGATACAATATACGCAGAAGGCCAGAGACGTTATGTGGAATCACTATCTGCTTATGCAAGACAATTTTTAGAATTGATGGACAAACCTGACGTCGATTCAATCGATGGATTATCGCCAGCAATATCCATACAGCAAAAGACGACAAGCAAAAACCCTCGCTCAACTGTTGGGACTGTGACAGAGATCTACGACTATCTGCGTCTTCTGTTTGCAAGAATAGGCGTACCTCACTGTCCAAAGTGTGGCAGAAAAATAGCCAGCCAGTCAGCTGATGCGATCACAGAAACCATAATGAAAACAGCAGAGGGTAAGAATGTTATGATCTTGGGCCCAGTAATTCAGGGCAAGAAAGGAACATATGAAAAATTATTCGATCAGCTCAAGCAGGACGGCTTCTCTCGCGTCAGGCTGGATGGTGAGGTAACGCGCCTCGAAGAGGAGGAGGAAGAAAAATCCATTTATCCAAGGCTTGATAGACAAAAAAAACACACTATCGAAGTAATAGTAGACAGATTGAAACCCTCTGCGGAAGACAAGAGCAGGTTATTTGACTCGATTCAATCTGCGCTTAAGGTGGGGGGAGGAATTGTTGTAGTCTCAGTTGAGAATAAGGACACAATGTATTCACAGCGGAATGCCTGTCCTCATTGCGGTATTTCACTTGGAGATTTGGAGCCCCGAACCTTTTCGTTTAACTCGCCATTTGGAGCATGCAGAGAATGTAATGGACTTGGCATCAAAATTGAATTTGATCCAGATTTGATAATACCAGACAAGTCAAAGAGCATAATAGAAGGGGCAATAAAGCCGTGGACTGGGCACTTTGCAACATTTCGATCTTCAATGCTGCGTGATGTAGGTAGAAGGTTTGGTTTCGACCTTGCGACTCCCATGTCCAAAATGAGACCAGAACAAGTTAGGGTAATCCTCTATGGCAGTGACGAGAGCATCCATTACAAGTACCAATCACGTTATTCTGACAGCCGATGGGAATATCGTGGATCATTTGAGGGTGTAATACCAAACCTTGAGCGTATTTACCGCGAAACCGAATCAGAGTCAAAACGTGAAGACCTAATGCAATTCATGCGTGAGCGCCCCTGCGAATTGTGCAATGGTAGGCGCCTGCGTGACGAAGCTTTGGCAGTAAGGATAGATAGCAAGTCAATAATGGATGTATCTGACATGTCAATAGATGAGTGCTATCGCTTCTTTCAAACGTTAGAGCTGACAGAAACTGAGCGCTACATTGCAAAGACTATACTGAAGGAGATTATGTCAAGGCTCGATTTTCTACTAAATGTAGGGCTCAATTATCTGACTCTTAATAGAATGACTGCTACACTTTCAGGCGGCGAGTCGCAAAGAATTAGACTTGCGACCCAGATTGGGTCAAACCTGACAGGTGTGCTCTACGTATTGGACGAGCCAACGATCGGCCTGCACCAGCGCGATAACATGCGGTTAATAGATACCCTCAAAAAACTTCGAGACCTAGACAATACTCTCATTGTTGTAGAACATGATGAAGAGGTTATACGAAATTCTGACTGGATAATAGATATAGGCCCAGGAGCTGGTAGCCATGGAGGCGCTATTGTTGCAAGTGGCCCCCTTGAAGAGATTGTAAATAATCCTAGTTCTGTTACAGGCGCCTTTCTCAGAGGAGACCAACGGGTTGTCCACAGGCATGAACGAAGAAAGCCAAGCAAGTGGCTAACGGTTCACAATGCGAATGAGAATAATCTAAAGTCTATTGATGTCAGGTTTCCTCTAGGCTGCATGACAGCCGTTACCGGTGTTTCAGGCTCAGGTAAATCGACACTCGTAAACGATATATTGTTCAGGGCACTTGCCGCACACTTTTACGGTTCAAAAGAAAGAGCTGGCAAGCATGATAAGATATCAGGCCTCGAACACATAGACAAGGTGATAGGCATAGATCAATCTCCAATTGGCAGAACCCCAAGATCAAACGCTGCCACTTATGTCAATGCGTTTACACCCATACGCGAACTATTCGCCAAGACACCTCAAGCAAGAGAGATGGGATACAAAGCTGGAAGATTCTCATTTAATGTCTCAGAGGGAAGGTGTGACTCATGTGAAGGCGGTGGCTCAAAAAAGATAGAGATGCAATTCTTGCCTGATATCTACGTCACTTGCGATGAATGCAAAGGTAGACGCTATAATTCTGAGACTCTTACAATCAAGTACAAGGGCAAGACAATTTCAGATGTGCTTGACATGACTGTTGAAGAGGCACTAAAATTCTTCTATGCGATACCGACTATTACCAAAAAGCTCCAGACTCTAAGCGATGTAGGTCTTGGCTACCTGAGACTAGGACAGCCTGCAACCACGCTCTCAGGGGGTGAAGCCCAGAGAATCAAGCTTGCTGCAGAGTTGTCAAAGCGCGATACTGGCAAGACAGTCTATATTTTAGACGAGCCTACTACAGGTCTCCACTTTGCAGATGTAAGCAAGTTGCTAAATGTGCTAAAAAGACTGGTTGACCTAGGCAACACAATCATAATCATCGAGCACAACCTCGATGTCATTACTTCGGCTGATTGGATAATAGACCTTGGACCAGAAGGTGGTGCAGCGGGTGGGCGGATAGTTGTAGCAGGTACTCCAGAGGAGGTAAGCGAAAGCATGGACAGTTATACTGGCGAGCATTTGAAGCCAAAGTTGTCAGTTGATAATATGATATTGCAGAGGGCGAATCAATGACTTTGACCACTGCAATTCTAAAAGAAAAGCGCATTCCAGAGCAACCAGGTGTCTACCTAATGAAAGATAGCGCAGATGGGATAATCTACATAGGTAAAGCCAAGAACCTGCGAAAACGCATCAGCTCTTATTTTAGCAAACATGACCCCAAGTTAGGATGGAAGACTAGCAGGCTGGTTAGCAAGATAGCAGATATAGATTTTATAGTTACGGACAATGAAATAGAGGCATTCCTTCTTGAGTCCAATCTCATTAAGCGGTACAGACCGGTCTTCAATATCGAACTGAAGGATCAGCAGCGCTATACTTATCTTAAAATAACAGATGAGGCATTTCCTCGTCTCCTAGTAGCACGACGCAATAGGGCAGGAGAATTCACAGGGCCAAAAGGGAAAATCTACGGGCCCTTTGTGCGAGGTAGTTCTAAATACCTGACTGTTGGACTCTTGCGAAAATTATTCAAAGTAAGGGTATGCAATAGACTACCCAAAGTTCCGTGTCTCCAGTACTTTATCAAGAATTGCGACGCGCCGTGCATAGCAAATGTAATGCGTGAACAATATATGACGAATGTAGTAGCATTGCAAAACATACTAGAAGGTAAGAGCAGTATTGACATGTTTGTCGAGAAGATGCAGACGGAGATGAAGCGTGCATCTGAGCTTGGCGACTATGAAAGGGCAAAGGAGATCCGTGATACTCTATATAGACTGAACAACTTGCGCATTAAGCAAAAGATGGAAAAGGCTGTCAACCGTAATCAAGATGAAGAGTACATTAGTATTTTAAAAGATACCAAAAAGGGAGTGGCTCATGTGATGACACTCCGCAGGACACGTGGTGTTATAAGCGATCGGAAAAAGTTTGAATTTGATCTAGTGGGCGACAACTCACTTTCCTCATTTCTTATACAGTATTACTCTTCAATCCCAGTAATCCCACGGTTCGTCTATGTCAATGAAGACATTGAGGATAAGCAAGTGTTAGAATTGTCACTTGAGAAAATAGCAGGGCACAAGGTGAGCATCTTTAATGTCGAAAAGATGCTCACAAAGGACAAGCGGCAACTTATGGACCTCATCATGCGCAATCTTTCGATATATATTGAAAAGGGCTATGATCCAGCAGTAGTAGAGCTCAAAAATGCTTTAAAGACTACAACCATGCCGGAAGTCATTGATTGCTTTGACGTATCAAACCTTGGAATATCAATTGCAGTTGGGTCATGTGTTCGATTTATCAATGGCAAACCTAGCAAGAGCTTCTATAGGAGATTCAACATCACCACGGTAGTAGGACAGAACGACTTTGCGATGATAGGCGAACTTGTTCGACGGCGTTATTCTTCCGTAGGCGAAAAACTTCCCGATCTTATACTAATAGATGGTGGGCGCGGTCAGCTTGGAGCGGCCCTCATGTCCCTTAGAAGCTTGGGGATCTCAGATGTTCCCTGTATCAGTCTGGCAAAGGAAAATGAAGAGATCTATGTGCCTAATTCCAAAGATCCGGTTGTGCTGCCGAAGAGCAACTCAGGCCTCAAAATGCTGCAGCATGCTCGAGACGAAGCTCACAGATTTAGCCTTGCATATAACATCAATCTGAGGAAGGTTCGGTAATCTTTCTGTTATTAATACTGTCATATGTCTCTGAAACAATCAGATTATTCAGATAAAGAAAAAAGGAGATTAGTTAATTGTCCTTCTAATGCGTATTTTCTAAACTAACTGATTGCAGTCAGTGGTTTTTCTTCCTTCTTTTCAAAAGCCTCTATATCTTTTGCCTTGGCTTTTGTGCTAACTGTCTCTTTTTCTTTCATTTGTTCGTAGTTCCAGTCACACATTGTACTCGCATTATGCACTTAATGGTAGATAAGAATAGCATATCAAATACAATCGTTATTTTATAAAATCTTCTAAATCTAATACTTAGG
>DAINRW010000104.1:0-4856 GCA_036741615.1 Nitrososphaera sp. | reverse complement strand
TCCAGAAAGAAGGACGCAAGTGCATTGCCGTCGCAGGCGACATTCAAGAAGAGAGCCACTGCAAGCATCTCGCCGAGCGCACTGTTTCGGAATTTGGCAAGATTGACATACTCGTCAACAATGCTGCTTTTCAGATGACACGCGAGAGTCTTGAAGAGATTTCTTCTGAAGAGTTTGACCGCACCTTTAAGACGAATATCTATGCGACATTCTACCTCTCAAAAGCCGCCATGCCACACATGCCGAAGGGTGGCTCGATAATCAACACTAGCTCGATCAACGCCGCAATGCCGAATCCGACACTGCTCCCATATGCGGCGACCAAGGCTGCAATCGCTAACTTCACTGGCGGGCTTGCACAACTTCTCATAGAAAAAGGGATAAGGGTTAATGCCGTTGGTGCTGGTCCAGTCTGGACGCCGCTTATTCCTTCTACAATGCCGACTGAGAAAGTAAAACAGTTTGGGGAAAAAGAGTCTCCAATGAAGCGTCCTGCGCAACCAGCAGAACTTGCACCACTCTATGTGCTGCTTGCCTCTGAGAATGATAGTAGCTACATCTCTGGCGCATACTTGCCTGTCACTGGTGGTCGGCCTGTGATGCCGTAACGATGAAGAATAGTCGAGAACGCAATCATTCCCAGCATTTGGGACTCTTGTTGGTTGCCGTCAAACTTATTCTTCAGACCTCGTAGAGTCGCCTGCTGGCGGTGGTTGTCCTTCTGCGGCTGATTTTATTCTGGCTTCATATCTATCCATTCCTTTTTTGATATCCTTGCCGGTATCCGATATTGCTGGTTCTACTCCTTCGCCACGGTCGTCATTGTTTTCCTTTGGCATACTAATCAATTATTGGAAACAACAACATTATTAGTCATTTATACTGTCTAAAGATTGGGGAACTACCACTATAACAAAAGCAGCCGTTCAGCAAATATTGTTTCACCTTTTCTAGTATAACCCGAAATTCTGTATTGGGATCCAAACGAATTTTACCCAAACCCTACTTCTTTACGTCGAAGAAACCTTCTTAGCTGTCAATACATTCAAAAGAATAGCAAAGAATCCCTCTTTGAAGTGATATCACTTCTTCACGGCCCGATGGGCCCTCCTACATTATTACTTCTAAATAGGATTCTTGGGAATAAATGGATGAAATAAATAAAATATGGTTTAAACTTTTGGTTCAACAATCAGTACTCCGGTCATCTTTAGTCATTCATATAGACATTATAAAGAATCTCAAGAAAGTTGGTTGAAATATATTCGGATCTGAATGAAAATAGAGCTTAGGTAACTTAGTAGAACACACAAACAGGACCTTAAGAGGAACTTTCCCACATGTCCCTATTAAGGTAAGGTATGAATATATCTAATTCACGGCACTTGCATCCTATATCTTTCCGATTTTGACGTACAGTGGCCATACCACCTTTCTTTTCTCATCAACTTTGTTCTTTCCTCCCCATCCATATTCGAGACTGCCGCTGACTTCACTAATTGGATCATACTTGTTTTTCTCGATAAACTTTTGGACACTTGACCAGCTACGGTAGTAGTTTACTAGCTCTGATAGATTCCAGCTGAGCTGTATTTGAAATTCTGGAGATGGGATTTGCTCAAACGGAAAAGGTATTGTTTCGTATCTTTCTTCAACATATTTTCTCTCAGGCGGCCAATACTTGTCACCCAAGATATCTTCATACAATTGGTGAGTAACTTTGTCGACTTCGGGGGAAATTGTGTGCAGACCATATGCCCAGGCTGCTATAATGCCCCCTCCTCCTTCTCCTGTTTTACCGTCTTTTCTCTTTCTCAAAACTCTTCTTGCTTCACTGTAGAACCTGTCAAAATCAAACCAGTGAAGTGCTTGGGCAATAGTGATAAGGTCTACGCTATTGTCTTTAAGTGGTGTATTTTCTGCACTAAAGATTTGATATCGGATATTACTTTTTTGCTGGGCATTTTCTAACTGCCTTGCGCTAATATCACTGGCAATTACTTCCTTGAAATAATCTGCCAGCACTAAAGCCGCCTGTCCGTTTCCAGTTGCGCAATCCCACGCCAGGGTCTTTTCGTCGACCAATCCAACAATAAACTCGAATAACGTCCTAGGATAGGTGGGCCTTGAACTTGCATATTCCTTGGATTGTGCGGAGAACAAGTCTTTGGCAGGTGACGATCCTTTAGATCCCAAAATGTCTGTGCAAAATACCTGCAATCAATCACTTATAATTTGCTACAACTTATCATGTAGTTATCACTGATAAAAGACACATATATTGCGCATACAGTCCTCAGTCTAGAATGGATCCGTTAAGTCGTCTTCTAAATACTATATTTTGAGACAACTATTCGGATCTTTGAAAACTCTGAGACATGATGGGGGCAGAGGTCAGTGATTCTCAACTTTTTTCATCATAATTGAAGAAAAGCTGAGTCTTCGTTACTGATGTTAGGGATACTTTATGAAAGCCCTTTCATGTCTTCTTCTAATGCTTTCAATGGTTCATCTATTACACCTTTATATGATGCTTCTGCCCCTAATCATTAGAGGCCTAATTATGCGAAGGTATGATTATCAAGATAGCCTTGGATTCATAGTCAAAAGTACTGCTAAAGCCTTTGAAAGTGCATTTGATCAGCAATTGAGAAGAAAGGCGGATATTACCGTCGCCCAGTCTAGGGTAATTGGAACACTGGCGCTTGTAAAGGATGGAATGACTCAAAAAGAAATTGCAAATACAATCGGAATTGAAGCTTCCACAATTGTTCCCATAATAGACAAGCTCGAAGAGCAGGGAATTGTGATAAGAAAACTCGATCATAATGATCGCAGGAATAACCTGATATTTCTAACTGGCAAATCGGAGGCAAAATGGGAGTTGATAATAGAGTGTGCACTTGAGCTGGAAAAGGCGTCTCGTCAGGGATTACGAGAGGAAGAGCTTGAAATTACTAAAAGGACTCTTCGCAAAATCGCTCAAAATTTTACAGATCTTTATCTAAATTCATCAGACGAGATTGAAAGCAGGAGAGAAATAAGTAAAACCTTTCAAGTCAGAAATCAGCAGCTTTTGCGTCATAGAAAACAAAGGCTGATCTAAATAGATTTTCGCACTTGAGCGTGATAGGAATTGGAAGAGATAGGAAGAAGTAAGAAAATAGATGGTTCAACCAGCTCAAGTGAGCATCCATCATCATCAACTCTCGATAAATCGGACAGAATACCCAGGTCTGCTTGGAAGACCCTTGCCATTCTAAGCTCGATAGCTACACTCGTGATGTACACCGAAACCATGCTGGTGCCATCTCTTCCAAGTATTATGAGCGAGTTTAACCTTTCATACAGCCTTTCGCCTTGGATACTTACAACTTATCTGATAGTTGGAGCAGTAATGACACCAGTTACGAGTAGTCTGGCAGAAATCTATGGAAAAAGGAAAATACTCCTCATAGTTATGGGAGTGTATGCTATTGGAGTGGCCGTAGGTGGTCTGACAACAGACCTCTCTAGCTTTATCATCGCAAGAGGCATGCAGGGCGTGGGCATGTCAATGTTCCCAATTGCATTCAGTGTTATTAGAGAGCAGTTTCCAAAAAGCCGCCTTGCCATAGGCCAAGGTGTAATAACTTCGATGTTTGCTAGCGGCTCAATCCTAGGATTGTTAATTGGCGCCACTATTGCAGAATATTCAGGATGGAGAACAACATTCCTATCAATTTTGCCAGTTGCCATCTTGCTTCCAGTAGTAGTTTGGAAATTCGCAAGGATAGGAGAAGTGCATTCTGATTGGATGACGGTGACAACAACATCGTCGTCATCACCTGAGCAACACACTGGATCTACCGATAAAAAAAGATCACTGGATGTATTAGGAGCCGCTACGCTTGCAGCGACTATTATTCTTTTTCTGCTATCTTTGACATTCATTGAAACGAGAGCGACAGGAAGTAATAGCACACAGTCAATTTCACAATTAGCAATTTTGTCTGTCGGTTGTATAGCCGCTTTTGTAGCATTTCTGATTGCTGAAAGAAGAGCTATTCATCCACTAATCGATCTAAAATTGTTGCAAAACAAGATCCTACTTTTCACCAATATTATGATGATAATCCTAGGTTTCTCTATGTTCATGGTCTTTCAAACAATACCAATACTTGCAGAAAGTCCTCCTCCTGCGGGCTTTGGCTACAGTATAACAGGCATTGCTGCGATTCAGCTGCCTTTCTCTATAATCTTGCTAATCTTTGGTCCAACGTCTGGATACATAGTATCAAAACTAGGCTCAATCCGGCCTGCTATAATGGGATATGGAATAAACGCATTTGGTTTCTTTATGCTTGCGACATTTCACTCGCAACCATGGATGGTATCTATAGCCCTCGCCATTATTTCGACGGGATTATCACTTGGCAGTGTGGGGTTGATGAATATAGTGCTTCTTGCCACCCCACACAAAAATATGGTCACTTCTATCGGAATGACTTCTCTATTGAGGATAATTGGTAGTTCGGTAGGGCCTGCGGTGGCGGGTGTTTTGATGCAGGTATGGCAAATAGATGTACAAGGACACGCAGGCCGTTTTCCCGCTCCAGAATCTTACACTTTGATTTTTCTCATGGCGGCCATCATGTCCATAATATCTGTAATAATGGCTCTAAAGATAAGACAGTCGCTGTTTGAGAGTCAGAATAAGGATGCTTAGAAGATTAGATCAATAACTGCAGAACGCAAGAAGCAGAAACTACCAAGAAATAAACAATAACAGCACGGAAAGCAGAGATCTTTATAAGATGAAGAGCCTCCCAAGCTACAATTAGAAACTCTATTTTGAATGAACTTCTGATCCGCTA
>DAINRW010000103.1:3418-4876 GCA_036741615.1 Nitrososphaera sp. | reverse complement strand
TCAAGATAGATCTTCCTGTCATATTTTTCAAACACAAAATCAGGAATGAAAGCGCCTCCATTTGATAGCACCAGTGGGTCAGGTTCCCTAGTCAACCTCCATCCAGTTTCGGCTTGCTCAAATCTCTTAGCAAATTTCTCTTCAACTGCACTATCAAAGCTGTTATTATCATAGTAGAGAGATGATGACTTTGCAACTTCTTCTTTTTCCGTACTGAAACCACGAGGGAAGGAAAGATACGGATCTGCCAGCAGTTGTGGAATTTCATTATTTGAGATCTTGAATTCAAATATCTTCCTCCCATCCATCGTTTTCCTTACGATCCACGCATCGAGATGCCATTTACCATTACCACCATTACCACCGTCACGATCTCTACTTTTATTAGAAGCGAAAATTATCGATGGAAGCAGCTTTGCAAGTAATGTTCCGTATCTATCTGTTAATTTAAAGAGACTCAATGGCCCTTCAAGTGAACAGATTATTCGATTTTCTTGTTGTTGTTGAGGTTGTTGTAAATGATACATCAAACCAAGCCTCTTTACAGTCCTTAGCACATGTTTCCAATTCAAGCCACCAGAAATGTAAAAGTCAAGCTTTGTGCAGTTAAAGAGCAGAGTTTGCATAAGCGACAAATTGTACCATCCCACCAAAGCTTCTGGGCCAATTGTATCAAAGTGCTCAATTATTAGGTTATCATCCAAATCACTCCACATCGTCTTTAAGACAACGTCATGAGATGGCAGGTGAAGTTTGGAGGCCACAGTATCTGCAATTTCCCGTCTCTCTAGTTCAGTTAGTGCAAAACCGCGTTTTGATGACTCTTCAAATACCTCCTTTCTGATACGAGGTGGATCGATAGAAGGATTGATGAAAGTGTTGTTGGTTCCAATGTCACCATTGCTATTGCTATCGCTACTTTTGAATGTGCATCGCCTTTCTAGGAGAGCATACAACCCCCTTACCAACTTGTAATCGCTACCCGCATCGGATTCTTCTATTGTTGAGATTCTATCTTCAAGCGCTGCCTTCTTCTCTTTGGTCTTCCAGGTTTGTTCAAATTCGTGGATAATTTTCTTTGCTAACTCTATATCCTCTTCTTTGGTGCAGAATAAGGGAAATATCGCTCCATTTCTAGTTCTGACTCGAAGTAATTGTAGAGTTAGCATATTCTATTGCAAAAGTACTTGTTGCTATGGTTATTTTAATGTCAACTATACTATGGCCGGTAGTTGGTTTGATTTAATATGAAACAAGAATCAGATCGTTAGTCCCTTAGCGTTTGTGAAATGGCATCTAGGTCCGGCGGGCTAGAAGGGCCAGACCGAGAAACCCTCCCTACAGTTCTCGATCTGCCCTTTTACATGTCGTCAGCTTCTTTCTATTTCATCTCGCATTTTATTGAGTTACTGAAGCCCGAGTACAGATACAAAATACGTAGTATAAATCTATTACTAT
>DAINRW010000103.1:0-3318 GCA_036741615.1 Nitrososphaera sp. | reverse complement strand
CATCTTCAAGGCTCTCTTTCTTCTTGCACTCGTAATCGTTTCTTTTGTTTCGGAAGAAATTATCTCGATCAACCTAGCTTTTTTATAGCCTTTATAATTGCGAGTAATAGTACTACTATTACTGCCGGTATCACTATTATTCTCTGGTTTAGGTCTTAGCAATCTTCCAAGTCTTTGTATGAATTCTCTTGCGCTTCCAGTACCACTTAGTATTACACCCAACTCTGCGTCAGGAATATCAACTCCTTCATCTAGAACCTTGGACGTGACTATAGCCATGTAACGACCTTCTTTGAATCCTTTGAGGACGTCTTGTCTTTCTTCCTTGATTGTTTTGTGAGTTATAAGTGGAATTAGAAATTTGTCAGATATTTCATGGACAAGACTGTTATGTTGAGTAAATATTATCGTCTTGGCGCCTTTGTTCTCTGCGAGGATCTCTCTCAACTCTTCTATTTTGGCTCTGCTGTTGAGTGCAATGTTCATTGCCTTATTTCGCGCCAACAAAGCTTCCCGAGCTGTTCTATTTTTCCCAGACATCATTATCAACTTTTCAAGAGAAAGTGCATACCTTTGAAATGTGAGCTTCTTAATGCACTGTTGATATATGCTCATATTCCTTCTGTACTCTCCTAGCTCATCTGGGAGCAATTCAACCATTCTCCTTTCAATTTCATATGAAGCAAGATGCTTATTTCTAGCGAGCTCATCTGGACTGGCATGAAATACAACTTCGCCAACAAGCCTTGGGAGGTCTCTATGCAGGTCATCTTCTCTTTCAATCGTGGCGGTAAGACCTAGACGATATGGTGCTGCCATTTGCTCCGCTATGGTCCTGTAACCAAGAGCTGCGAGGTGATGCACCTCGTCAAATATTACAAGTGAAAATTTATTGCCAAGAAAAGATGCCCGTATGTAAGCCGAGTCATATGTAGATACGGTAATAGATTGTATGTCATCATTACCTCCACCGAGGTTTCCTATTCTGATGTTTGGAAAATACTTTGAGAGAGTTGCGGTCCATTGATCCATCAGGTCAAGTGTAGGGACGACAATCAGCGATGCAGAATTTGCTTTCTCTATGGCTCTGATCCCGATAATAGTCTTACCAGAACCAGTGGGTAAAACAATGCATCCTCTCAAGCCTGCCCGCATCCAGTTGTCAACAGCTCTCTGCTGATAATCCCTCAAGGATAGAGGCGATGATGGGGATAGCGATGACGACAACATCATAGTTTCTTCTGATAAAACATGATCTGAATATTCTATGCCACTTTGCTTGAGATAATCTATAATATTAGAATAGTGTAAAGCAAGTGCTCTTAGCACGTTTGTCCTCGGATCTAACATTGCAAATGGAAGATGGGCGAGACCATGGATGATTATGGTGCCTTTGTCATAAGTTAACGTTGCTTTGAGCACTAGTAATTTTGCCAAAAAAGCATTAAAAATCTTACTCCAAAAATCAATTCTGAATGCCAGTAAACAAAGAATAGGTCCTTTATGGGTATATTATGTTATTTTTACTGCTTGAATAATCGTGTCTGCCACAGATATTAATGGAAGTCTGACGGAAGAAGCAGGTGTATATGTTCCTGTGACCACGGATCTTTATCTTATCACTTTCTGCATACAGAATTTAAGTTACAGTTTATAATGGATCACAATAATTATTAGCAAGTAAGTAATCACTACTAGGTGTGACAGAAGAACGAGAAGATCAACTTAGGGCGGGTGCTACCTGCGAAGTGGTTGACGTATGGGAGTTGCTAGGTAGAAGATGGTCGCTCCACATTTTGAAAAATCTGAAAACAAAAGATGTAATTAGATTTAATGAATTAAAAAGATCACTGCCAGGCATCAGTAGCACAGTACTCTCAGAGAGGCTCTTAGAACTCGAGCGAGAGGGGCTTGTGACAAAAAAGATCTACCCGGAGGTGCCACCAAGGGTCGAATATAGTATCACACCTCAGGCAAGAGAGCTGGGTGTCATAATAAGAGATCTGGCGCGTTGGGCAAACAGGTGGAGGCGGCCAGAAATAAAGCCACTTGCTGCCCAAAATAAAAGCTAAGGCAGCTTTTGGAACCTACGGCCGTCATTTACGCTGACCACTCCTATCTCTACAATAGGCCTCTCACCTAGTGCCTTTTCTATTGCTTTGTTACTCAACGCAACAGCTTGGTCGATGCTCATGTCAGCGCTATACTCGCTCTGTACAACGTCTAGAGCTATATCAGATGACCTGCCTATTGCAAAGCCAGAACCCCGGAAGAATGTCCCGCTTGGATCAACCTGATAGAGTTGCACTCCCGTCTGATCGACTCCGGCTATGATCACAGAGGCAGCCTGGGGCCTAACCGTATACACAGTATAGTTGTGCAGATATGACCCAAGATGCTTTGCAAGTGAGCCGACATCTATTGGACTTTCAAAGTTTAGTCTATGCTTCTGTGCTTCGAGTCTCAGCTCATCTATCAGTTGCAATATGTCACCGATATACCCAGAGCCAGTTGCACCGACATGGCTATCAACTGCGAATATCTTTTCGGCAGGATCTATTAGTGGCCGTACAGGTTTGATGTGACTTGCTATAAGCGCAAATGCAGGAGTCTTGATTCCTATTGTGGTCGATCCCCTATTTACTGCTTCTAGGGCACTGTCGACCAGCACCAAACGCCCTTCTGGCCCATAATAATACGGATACCTGCCTCCAGCGGCAAAGTTTGCCCCTCCTCCTGCTGTTTCAGCCATGCCTACTTTTTCACCTCCACTGCTGCCAACACATTTGGAATTGCAAGCACCTCTATACCGTTGCCAGAGCCAGGATCCCGCTCCATCGCTGCAGCTACTGCCTTTGTAGCTACCGCTTGAGCCTGTTCATTTGTAATCTCTTTGTGATACATACTCTCAAGGACTCCATATGCAATAGGGGAGCCTGAGCCCGAGGAGGCAAAATCCTCGCTTGTTATTGCGCCACTCATATCTGCTGCATAGATATGCCCACCTTCCTGATCGACGCCTGCGACTATCAGTTCAACGAAATAGGGCTGATAGTTCTTTAGGCCGGAATATGCAAGATTAGCAATCAATCTTGCAGATTCCTTGGTAGTGAGAGGAAAGCCTCTCCGCAGCTCTATCAGCTGGCGTTCTGCCTTAGCTACTTTAATCAAATACTCTGCATCAGACAATTGCCCTGCTATTGCCACGGCAAGTGTATCGTCTACCTTGGCTATCTTTTGTGTTATTTTTGAGCCAATGAAGAAGCCCTTGCTTGCCCGTTTGTCAGAGCCTAGTACTACTCCTTCTTTGGTCTTGAT
>DAINRW010000102.1:0-4892 GCA_036741615.1 Nitrososphaera sp. | reverse complement strand
ACATTAGAGCGGGAATGAGGTGAGTTCGCTGATAGACTGAGCAAAAGCGATGAAGATCTCACGACGATCCGACCCAAATCTCAAGATTTAATAGATCAGACAGGAGTGAGACATCCTATTTCCACTTGCTCACAGGATGTGTCTCTCTCGCTCAGTTTCAGTGCTTAGCTAATGCATCTCCTCCGACCTTCTGCATTGGAAGACCCGTGGCCAGCATTACGAAGAACATCAGCGATACTGTCTCCAATAGACCGGTTGCAAAGAATATCATATTGTATGACTGTAGCGTAGGATAGGAAGCCGCTAATGCCCCTCCAGCATCTTCATTTGGGATGTGGTTGCTCTGCATTAGAACTCCCGACAACGCTGGCCCTATTGCCATACCTATGAAGAATAACAAGGCATCTACGCCCACCGAGACGCCTATGAATTCTTTTGGTGACGATGTCACAATTATATATAGTGCTGCTGTGGCTGTCAATTACAACCCTATTGCAGTTATTGCTAGGCTAGTGGATACCTCAGATTCAGTTAAATGGAATCCAAGAACGGCTGCATGCTATAATGACATAGCGCCAACCGCAGTTAATTATAAGACTAAATAAAATAATCTTCTAATGTATCTCTGACGCTCATTCTCCTAACCACCGCTGGAATGACGAAGAGTTCTTTTTGTTTCTTGAATTTCTTTACTCCAATCTAAAATCGGCAAAAGAAGATAAGTAATCTCCAAGCTCCAGTATCTGCGATGACATGATATTTCATTGGGAGATTGCCCGACTTCCTTGAGCTTATTTATTGATCCTCATGGGACAGGTGATCTGTTGGATTTCACCTTCTCATGTAATGCAGCTTGCCAACATAGGCGATATAATTGGTTCATCTGTTTTACAGCAGATTGATTGCTTACTATGATACAATCTGAGACTCTCGTCCTCAATGCTTTCGGAGAAAGGATTCCTTTCTCGTATCGTTGGGCATTATAGAATGGTAAAGCATATTGATCGGATGTCAAGATTACTGTGGGCAGGGGAAAAGTAGCATGTATTGATTGGTATTTGTTTAAACGATCCCTGATTTGGCCTGAGCGTAATTTGTTTTTAGCCGAGGAGATTATCACTCTAATATCCGCTGGCTCTGGATCAATTAGACTCAGTGTAGCAAGAACGTGGGTGAACGATTCATCGCTGACCATTAGATATAGATGCTTCTGACCTGACATCAATTTCTTCAGCTGCGTCTGTATGTTAGGCAGGCCCTGTATCAAAGCCACATTAGATACCGTACCGGCTAACTGTCCGTCTTGATCACTTTTTAGTAGATCTACTTTAAGCGGACTTACATTGAATAATGCTTCCGTGGCTTTCTGTTCTATGTGGCTTAACTGGGTCACTTTTGCTTCATGAACAGACATGAGACGTCTTACTGCGATGGGAGGCGATACTGCAGAATATTTCTTTGGTCTGATCTCAAGATTAGTCTGAATAAGACCCATCTTCCGAAGCCTGTGTAGGATTTGGTACGTTCTTACCCTATCCTTGCCAGCTGCCTTGGCTATTTCTGTGCCGCTTATCCACTTAACACCTGATTTATGTATCTTGGCAAGTGTGATAACGAGATCAGCCTCTTGAGGGCTTAGTCCAAATATTTCAAGGGTATTACCAAGTTCGCTGTCGTTCAACCGATCTTTGCCTAATTCCTTGAAGATGCGTTTCATATTTGACAATTATGTTTCATGCCCCGTTATTCCACACATTACGGCCGTATCTGCTATGGTCTCAGGATTGTGAAATATTGCAATAGGAAATTCTCTCCAACACTAGATGTATGAAAAAAAGAGAGCCTGCCTTGCATTATATCTCTCCCCAATGTGTTGATTACAGGTATTTTATTACCCCTCCAACCTCTCCCTTCAGATAATTGTTATAATCTGCCTCAAATAATATCAAAGGACTGTTCAATCGCACTATGAAGAGCAGACCTCCTCCTCTATTCTGGATATAACATGTGCCAATCGAAAGGGCTTACGTATAAGGCCAGAAATATATCCTTGAGCTCTTAGATCATCTATAAAGGCAAGATCTAATTCATAAGCAGTCATTAAAAGTATCTTCATATGGTTACTGACCTCACTTACTTTGTATGCAACTTCATCTCCCATCATGTCGCCAAGTTTATAATCCAAAAGAAGCAACAGTCTTATTGATTCTCTATTTGCTGTGCTAATCTCTTTGCATTTTTCGATGCACTCATTTCCCGATGAAGCTGTAACTACATGAAATTTTGGTCTAAGCGCTCTTGTTAGGATATTTAGAATATCTTTCTCATCATCACATACTATGACAGTGATTGCTGTCGAGGAAATCTTTTGTATTAAAGGGGTACTGATCGCTGTCGTTGCTGTCGTTATTACCGCGCGTCTTTCTCTAATTGTGCTTGACATTCTGTGGTGTCACCAATGAAATGCTTTGTTTTTCATTTTGTGTTGTAATATGATCCAAATGAAAACTGGATTTTGCTCCTTTGAGAAACTCAACGCCTTGTTCTGTCGTGAAAAACCTGCGCTTATTATCCTTACAAGATGATATGAGTCCCTTTTCTATTAATCCATTAAGATACTTGTTTAGTGTCTCATAGCATAGAAATGTATGAAACATTAGTTGTGGAATCGAAGAATACGAGCCTTGGGATAGACTAAGGATAATTCTGACTCTTATTTCCTCAAGTCTATGCTTTTCCTCCATAGGTATAATGCATGAAAATCTAGTTATGAGTCGATTGTTATTTAGAACGATAACTTACAGTTGACCTAATTTGTTCTTTTCTTCTTGATAAAAACGCTAAAAAGTCCCTCACTCTCCCTCATGTCTGCGCAGCGATGATCTAAGATTATGGATGTTATAGGCTTTAACATCTCATCATTTATCCAGTAGGTGCCTCCTCCTTTTCCTTGCCTGATGTTTGGCAATAAATGCCAGAGCATCGTCAAAATTCCACGTAACAAAATCGGCCAAAATTGAATCGCTATTGCTATTACCAGTGCCTTTTAAAAGAAGCCTTTGCATTTTCTTGGATTTGAATAATCTGCCACCGACAATTATCGTGGTTTGTTTTAACAGTGGATCCTCACGAAGCGTCTGAATAGCTGCTATCAGATTAGCCAAGTTAAACGGGATGGTAATTGAGAGGCATATTATGTCAAAAACTTTTCTACTTTTTTTAAGAGTCTGAATAACGTGAGCAATTGGGAGACTTTGGCCTATAAAATGGACGTCCCAACCTTGGCTTGCCAGAATTTCTGAGAGCATCTTCATCCCAACATAATGGAATTCTCCTTCAACGCAGCTGAGAACGGCAACAGAACCTATCACTGTTCTTGGCTTGCCAAATGATCTTCCTATCAATGATATCATATCAAGCGTTATGTGCGTCGCAAAATGCTCGTCTGCGACTGTGATGATATTCTTTGCCCAAAGCTCTCCTATTTGTACTTGCGATTCTGAAAAAACCTTGAATATTTCTAGCATGTCCCAACCTTGTTTGATCAAGTTGATGGTTATTGATTCCGCCTTTGTCCTGTCTTTATCTAACACAGCTTGCAGATAACCTCGAGATGCATTGGCTATCTTCATAGAAGCAGTGGCAGTTGTTTTAACTCTCAATTGGTAGCCTCTGTAAAAAATTCTAGAGTATTAGAAATGATAGCTTGCGAAATATTTTTTTCCGTACTATTATGAGATACTGCGTGGGCGTCGCTTTTCATATATCGTAAAAATGATTCTTTATCCTTGAATCGGAATATTCCTACAAAGTTATCTTTCTTACTCTCTCCTCTAAGAAACTGTAGTCCCAGAAAACCATCAAATGAATCAACAAGGTGTCTCCTATTTCTGAATGCATCCTCTAGCTTGTCTGCCATCTCTGGTTTTATTTTGATTCGAGATATTGCGACAAATACCATGATTTTCAGAAGCCCCTTTGAGCATTATTAGGGAAGGCAAGAGAGGTTTAAAAATTAAACCACTAAAATGTTTATTATTCCTCAGTGATTCTAAAGCATGGCAATAGCCTTTGATCTGTACCGGTCAGATAGCAAGACGATATTGGCAATAGCTGAAAAGGTGACTGAGAGGTACTACGCACTAGATATAAAGGCCATGGAAAAATGGGGAGAAGAGGGAAGAAAGAGGACTTTGGAGGATACGATCTTTACGCTTCAGCACCTATCCTCCGCAGTATTTGCAAATGATATAGGCCTCTTTTTAGACTATCTCAAGTGGCTGATAATGGTCTTAACATCAAGACGTGTAGATATAGATGTCATTATGCTTCATACACAAATTTTGATTGATATATTGGACGAAGCGAAGATGAAAGCACCTAAAGGAAACGAGAAACAAATACTCCAGAAATATGTGGATTATCTGAAGAAAGGTAGATCACTTATTAATCGAATCAAGAAAAATCCAAAAAAAAGAATACAACAATTCCGTAATCCCGCCTAATCAAGAACCTTTGATATTAAACAAGAAGTGTCGCTGGCATTTCCATCTATTGTACTTTTTTTCAAATTGTCTGCACATCTTGCTTTATTTTATAATGTATAAGAACAGTGACGATTATCATCTGTTTATCTGTTTCACGGGAAGTGAGAACGGCAATGTTGATAGTTTAACATCAATAACTTTCTCTATTTCACTTGCATTCTCCTCGAGGGACCTGTTAATCTTTTCTGAAATATCTTCAGACCCTCGGATATGAAGATCTCAACGCGATCTTCTACTAGTTTCATTTCTCTTGAATGTATCCTCCTGCTCTTCCATCAAAGAGTAAATGGACCTGGCATCCTATAACATCTTCTTTCGCTTCGCAGAGGATCAATTTCTTAGATA
>DAINRW010000101.1:0-4934 GCA_036741615.1 Nitrososphaera sp. | reverse complement strand
TACACAACAGGCTACAGGGTTTCTAAGAGAGAATGCAAACAATGACCCTCAGGGGCTAAGCTCGCTGTTTGGTGGTTTTGGAGGAGGACAGCAGGGTGGTGGCGGAATTGGTAATTTAGTTGGTGGGATGTTAGGTAGCGGCAGTGGCGGCAATAACCAAGATTCCATACAACAACCGAAAAGAAAGGGAGACAGAGGACTAGGCGAGTCTAGTTTAAAAGTTCTAGAAGTTCTACGGCATCTTATGAATGTGTAAAATGACACCATGACCAACAAGAAATTATTTTTTATTTCAAAGCACTTATAGAGACATATTGAGGCTACCTCTGAGAAGAATACTGTTTCGAGATATTCTCGTTAGACTTTTTCTTGCTGTGTGAAGTTTTATTGTACAGAAGCGGCTGCCAAAAATGTAAATGTACTCTCTAGAGATCTCAACAGAAGTAATCACATGATTTTCTTTTGGCTGTTATGCATCAAAGTCCTACTAGGTGCTCAAAACCATGAAGCATAAAATGGGGATGGCAGACATATGTAGTTGCAAGATTCTTTATGCAAAGGTCTCTGGTGAAATAAGGGTCACTTTTTCAATTATCTTATGCCCGCTTAAACTCTTATGATCGTCGATATCGCTGTGAAAAACAAATACCTTGTGACATTCGTGGCAAATCCATACTGCTTTTAAATCATCAGGGTGCATCTATGTAATCTTCTCCAAGATGCAATTGCGTTGTTAATTTGTGAATTGATCAATTATGTTCATAGTTTTTGTTCAAATATGTTTCACCTTAATCTGTAAAAAAAGTTATTGCTGTATTTATGTGGTGCAATCACTAGCAATATTCCTGCCTGCAGTAACTTTCATTTATTATAGATAAACAATTGCTCACACTTATGCAACTAGGAGGCATTAAAAAAGAATTTGGACTGAAAGAGCTTAACACAATTGAACTCGGGCCAATATACAAGAATCTCGTCGGCATACCCGTAGAAATTTTTGTATCAATGCAGTCGATTGAATCTATTGATAGAAAAAATAAAACTACAAAATCTAATCTCGGGGTCGACTTTGCAAGATGGTAAACATAAAAAATCCACTCATCTCTAGAGAGTGATTTAATGTCTTATGCCTAATATTTCTTCAAGTACACCAGCTTAGTTGCAGGCCTACTGTAAAATGAAAGATCTGCAGCAGGAATGCTATTTTTAAGATATAATGCCCATTAACCATACACTAAAGTTATGGACATAATCGTTTATCTAAAAAATCTTACTAAAGAATCATATGAAGGAATATAACTAGAGTAATTTATCGAAATTTATATAAGCGATTTTTGGTTTGTCGTTACCATGACAGATCAGTTTGCTTTTTTAGGCGATAAGCAGAAGGCAGTATTTGCTGCTACGAGTTTGGCTGTTCTCTTGTTGTTGCCAGCCAGTCTTGGATTTGGGGGAACAATCATACAAGAAGCCTTTGGACAGTTCAATCTTCCTCTTTTGGAAGACGATACAGAGGAAACGGAAGAGGAAGATGAAGGTCTAGTTGTTGAAGATGAGGAGATAACTACCACTAGCCCTACACCTCCAGCTACTACCCCAACACCAGATACTGCTACAACATTTCCAGCTACTACCCCAACGGACATACCTGAACCCACGACCTATGTGCTTGCACCAGTAAACACTGATGCTTTGCGAGGATTCATAGGCAATACTCTGCCTACACAGGGCGCTGGTGGCAATGTTGCCATACCCGCGGATGGCAGTGGTTACGTTGTGACTGGACGATCTAGGATATTTGCAAACGATAGTGGTATTGAAAGTTTTCATTCAGAAATGTATCTATCATCAATTGATGGATCATCATTTCACAATATTACCATTAGGGATGGCGAGCCTCATCGTTTTGAAGTGACATCGGGTAATGATACGACAGCTAGCGCAAGTGTAACAGCCAACATCTTCCTCAACGGTAGTCCTACCCCTATCGTAGAGAATGTTCCTATGACACTATCAGTTAGAGGCCAAACTTTGGCTCTAGAAGGCATTGATATTGATGAAACTAGCATAACAGATCCGGCACAACGGGATATCCTAAGTATAATTGACGGACAATCAATCTATGGAACCTTTCCTAGAGCGTAACGAGGGCAGAGACTTCTGAAGATGGGCTAGATTAGCCCCCCTGCGTTGACGCAGGGATATAATAATTTTTATAATGATTCTAATTATGTACTCTTTCAAATACTGGTCATTCCCTCGTAATTACTCTGAATAAAAGCAATACTGAGCTTACGGGTTACAAAAATTTTTCAACTGATGCTATCAGCATCAAGATACGCAATTTCCTTGTCGAAAGTTTCGATAACAACTACAATGCAATATCAAAACGCTTCTGAATGAAGAGAATATTATTGAGAAGACCCCGCCTTAATGTGAATATGATACACTAAGTAAACCCTCTACTCCAAAAGCTGAGAACCCTCTGCAGAATCCGGTCGTGCTTTCCGTCTAGGATTTCTATTACTGATTTTTTTCTCAGATATATACGGTATATTCAGAATATTCTCTCGTTACTCTTATATTCTATCCATTTCTTCTATTAGAATGTAGATGGACGTTATTCTTAATCATAACGGCTGTATTGTTTGTCAAAACACTGGCCATCTAGAATCGCTATCAATGGGATGCCCCTTCTGCAACGGTACTGGTGAATATACCAAGGCTGCTGAGAGTTATATGAAATCCCATCCTTGTCAGTGCATCTACGAGGACCGAAGGAATTGCAGTTTGTGTGGCAAGAAGTGTCACCACGCTACGAACAATAAACCCAAGTTAATAATTTCTCCGCGAGCCTAGATCGTTGAATTGGCCTCTTCTCGCTAAAGAAAATTATGTCACTTTAAATAAGGAAGAAGATAAATGAGTAGATGCAAGACGCTATGACTTCCAGTTTGAATCGCTTAAGAAGTACCGGAAATTCTATCTGAGCCTTTTTGCATCTTATTGAATTCTAATTGCGGATTACTCTTATCCTCATATAGCACAGTCTTTTGTCAACTTTTTTTTACTTCCATTGCACTGTAATTCGTCAAAACTGCAAGTTGATCTCCAAATCCCAACAATAACACTTTTTTGTTAAGTAATCAGCCAAAGTATGAGAATTGCATTAACTGCATTTGCATAGAAATTCTATTGGTTTATTGCAGAAGTGTTCGTTATGACCACTCGGTGAAATTAATGGATATACAGTGAGTGATCGTTCTTTCCGTAGAATTTTTGATATGTTTGAGGTGTGACTAAAATCTTATATTTGATCCTGTTATTGTTCTAATTGAACAACATCTCCTCTAACAGTACATGCAGAATTCACTTTAATCCCTAAAAAATACTTCTCATGCATCAGCGTCAAGATATTGTATAATTCTTTATCATGAATAATGAATCTTTAAGGCAATCTTGTCTATTTAACAGGTATGTCTGCAGTCATGCATTTCACTTTTTTCTTGGTTTCTTGATGCTGGTTGATAGTCAAGACTGTGACTACTTCACAAATGATGTGCCACATAGTTGAAAGGCAATTGCAATATGAGTAAAGAAAAAATCGTCTGTCTATGCTCAAAACATTAGAATCGTCAGAGTAGTCAAAGGGTATTCTCAGGCAACACAGATTTGATAATACCTCGAAGAAATTGAAGAGACAAGAATAAACATTTCATCTCTAACACTGTTTTCCCTATGTGGTAGTAGTTGTGTGTATTGCACCAAGAAATAAAACAGCGCCATAAATTTTTAAAAATGTTCCAAATATAATGGGTGCAAGATTAAGAATTATCCTAGATGTGCTATATGTAATTAATGATGAGAATAAACTATAATACTATATCCTCTTGTTTTAGAGAATTAAAAGAAAAAAGAAAAAGTGAGTTTCTATAGGCTTTGTCTATCGGCTATGCGTTGTGTGTTTTATCTACAGAGTCCGCCTGGATTGCTGGTTCCGCAGTTATTGTTGCCTCCGAAGCTGTTTTGGTTAACATTTGTAGGTTGTCCATCGGCATTGTTGATATCAGCATCCTCGTGGCCGAATGCCGTGTTGTAGTCTATTGTATTTTCATTGCTCATTATATCCAGGTATATGCCGTATTGTCCGTTTCCAAACATGTTGTTTGCAGCTACCACATTCTGATCGGCACCTAGAAGGAGTATTCCTTGGTCCTCGTTAGCAACTACTTGGTTAAAGGCTACAGCTCCTCCGTTACTTGAATCTAATATTGCAGCAATTCCATTATTGGTAATAGTATTTCTGCTAAGTTCTGTTCCAGTTGAACCCGACACTAACACGCCTATTCCATTGTTTGCCACTTGCACGTCTGTAAGTTGTCCGTCTGAGCTTCCCATGAATGTGACTCCTCTGTCAAATCCTGATATTTCGCCAAGACCTGATATGATAACACCATCTGCATTTGCGACTAGTATTCCACTGCTGCCATCATAATCCATTGATAGACCTTGTGAACCAGCGTCATCGCTAGCAGTTATTTTATAGCCATTTAGATTGATATGTGTACCGGGTGCACCTACAATAAGTCCATCTCCGCTATTACAATTGAGATCGTTTGTTAACTCAACCTCGCCTGAAACTATCTGTCCGCATGATACTAATCCATTGCTGGAATCTAGACCTAGGCGGCTTTGACTTGCGCGATTATTGCTGTTGGCTGCTGCACCTTCTTCGTCGCTATCATCCGAATCTTCTTCTGTACTATCGTCTTCCTGAGGTTCACTATTTCTTGTTGTGGATTCATTATCATTAGTTTCCTCTTCTGGCTGTTCGGTTTCTTCTGCTGGCGTTGTTTGTGCTGTTTGTGCTTGCGCCAGTGTAGGAAATGTTGTTGCACTTAGCACTGCAAGTATGCTCACGGCTACTGCAGTGT
>DAINRW010000100.1:0-4966 GCA_036741615.1 Nitrososphaera sp. | reverse complement strand
CTGCATATACCGAGCCCTCATCTGTAAGAAATGTAAAGCAAAAGGAGCCGACCATCTCTCCTTTTAAGATGTGCATGGCTTCTGCCATGTCCTCTTTATCAGCTAGGTGCATGACAAGACGTTGCGCAGCCACAAGAGTATCGCTCATTGTTTGTGGAGTAAAAGTACAACCGCCTACCATGCCTGATAGCTCCTCAACATTGGCAATAGTACCATTATGTGCAACACAGAGATCCTTTATTCTGAGAGGCTGAGCGTTTTCAATTGTGCTCTTGCCAAGCGTCGAATATCGGACGTGTCCGATGACAGTATGAGATTTGTATTTATTGATCACCCTCGGGAAGTCTGAGGCTGCGGAAGAGACGAGCCCAAGCCTCCTGAAAGGTGGCCTGCTGGGAACTGCAATACCCCATGCTTCCTGCCCACGGTGCTGCAGAGCTCGCAACGAGTCTATCGCAAAAGGGATGACATTACGCCCATCAAGAGAAAAGATCGCAATTACGCCACAGTTTTCATGAACTAACGCCATGCCACCCCTAGATAAAATAGGATGAGCAGTATGCTATTAAAAATATATCTACTTTATGAATGCAGGCTCCTTTCAAGCAAGTAAAATTTTGACTCTAACTGTTTCAAAGATAGTCTAATTATCTGCCTATTGCCTTTGATAAACTCAACATGAGTAGGCATAGTTTTACCTATCTCCGCAAATGGTACGGCATTAGAAGATAGTTTTTCATGGACACTTTCCGGATCCTTTGTGGCAATAATATACCGAGAGTGCGTCTCGGAGAATAGGAGTTCGTCTACCTGTTTGCATGAGGTTGGAACAGAGTCAAGCTGAACTTTGAATCCGATTGAGCCAGCTATGGCCATTTCAGAAAGTGCAACAGCAATGCCGCCCTTTGAGCAGTCATGCGCGCAGCTAACAAGGCCCATTTTTATGAGGTTCAGCACGGCGTTCATATTCTGTCTATCAACCTCCAATTCCACCCGTGGAACACCACCCCCTGTTATCTTATGGATGTGTTCGTAGTATTCTGAACCGCCCATTTCCGGCTGGGTATATCCAACAATAAAGATCGATTCATTTTCTGATAATGCCATCTGCATAAGAAACCTCTGATTTTCGACTAGCCCCAACGTCCCTATCACTGGCGATGGTTTGATGGGGCCTCTAGCAGTTTCATTGTAAAAGCTCACCTTGCCTCCAACTACAGGCACTCCCATAAACTTACAATAGTCTACTATGGCATTTATTGCCTGAATAAATGTCCAGTAAATCTCCGGCTCCTCTGGATTAGCAAATTGTAAGTGGTCTACCACTCCAATTGGATCAGCGCCTGAGCAGATAATGTTTCTAAAGCCTTCCGAAAGAGACCCTAGCGTTCCTTGGTAAGGGTCAAGGTAACAATGCTTTGAGTTACCATCTAGCTTAACTGCTATAAACTTCCCATTATCAAGCCTCATCACCGCTGCGTCACCGCTCCCCGGCTTGATGATTGTTCTTATGCCTACTTCATGGTCGTATTGTTGGTAAACCCACCGCTTACTTGCTATTGTAGGGTTTGCCAATAGCGATTGTAAGACCTTCCCAAGGTTCGACGGCTGGATGGGTCGCTTAATTCTTTTCATCTTGTCTATGTAGGTAGGTCGTTTAGCCGTCCTATCTGCAAGGGGGGCATGGGCAACCAAATGCGAAGGCATCTGCATAACGACCTTGCCAGAATACCTAATGACAAGATCCTGATGCTCCTGGACGGTGCCAATGACAGAATATCTGATTCCGTACTTTTCAAGAATTGATTGCAAAATTGAGAGTTTTGTTTTGTTGGTAATGTAGAGCATGCGCTCTTGTGACTCCGATATCATCAGCTCATTGGGCGTCATATGACTTTCTCTCGTATGGATCTTTGTCAGCTCGATGTCGAAGCCTCTGCCAAGATTGTCTGATGTCTCGGAAAGACAGCAGGAAAGGCCACCCCCACCCAAGTCTTTAATGCACTTCAGACACCCTCTTTTGACTGCTTCCATCGTTGCCTCCAGTAACAACTTTTCAAGGAAGGGATCAGGAATCTGTACCGCTGATCTGTTCTCTTCTTCAAGTGTCCTTGAGGCAAAGGAGGCACCTCTTATGCCGTCCCGACCAGTGGGCCCGCCTGCAAGTATTATTAAGTCGTCTGCCTCAGCTTCGTTTGTGATAATGTCTTCTTTTTTGCCAAACCCTATTGCAGCAACATCAACCAAACAATAATCCTGGAATGAGGGATCAAATTCAATCTCTCCCCCAACAGTTGGAATACCTATACAGTTTCCATAATCTGCAATGCCTTTTACTACATTCTTAAAGAGCCACTTAGATTTTGCGACAGAATGGTTACCCTCACCTAATATCGGTGCGAACCTTAGCGCATCAAGAACCGCAATTGGGCGAGTTCCCATAGACATAATGTCACGGATTACTCCGCCAACCCCTGTTGCAGCTCCACCAAATGGCTCTATGGCTGAAGGATGATTGTGGCTCTCGATGTGGACTGTTAAGATGTAGCCATCACCAACGTCAAGTACGCCTGCATCATAGCCTGGCCCAACAATTACATGGTTGCCCTTTGTCGGCAGCAAATGCAAATATTTTTTGGATGACTTGTACGAGCAGTGCTCCGACCACTGAGCCCCTACCGCATCCTTTTCAATTTCATTTGCCTTTCTCCTTAATTCCCGTTCGAGGTATTCAAGCTCTGGCTTGGTGAGGACATCCATCTCTATGCTATCGCCTTTTGTCTAAGGTTTGACACAAGTGATCTGAAAATAGTAATGGCATCATTGCTATTGCTGTCGTTACTACTGGTGTTATTATTTCTGCTGCGGTCGACACTGAGGATACTTTCACTTGCCCTCTCTGGATGAGGCATCATGCCCATTACGTTGCCCTCTTCATTGCATATCCCTGCAATTAAATCAGTGGACCCGTTAGGGTTGTCGCAAGTATACCGAAGAACGATCTGATTCTTTTTTTTCAACTCCTTCAATATCTTGCTGTCAGCTACATATCGTCCGTCCCCGTGGGCAACAGGGATACCGAATATTTGCTTGGGTGAAAATTCGCTCGTAAATGGCGTATTGTTATTTGTAACCTGTACGCTTAACCATCTGCAGACAAACCGGAGGGAGTCATTCATCATAAGTGCACCAGGCAACAGTCCGGACTCAACAAGAATTTGGAATCCATTGCATATGCCGAGCACTGGCAGACCATCGTTCGCCATCCGTTTTACCTCCTGCATTATGGGGCTATGGGCAGCAATTATTCCAGGGCGAAGCCTGTCCCCAAACGCAAAGCCTCCTGGGATTATCATTGCATCATAACCGTTAATGCGGTCCTTAGTGTGCCAAATAAAATCGGCCTCAATGCCTACTATATTGTTAAGAATACGGTGAACATCGCGGTCACAATTGCTGCCAGGAAAAACGGCTATCCCGATTCTTGCTGCCATTACTTTGTAATAAAAACTTGTAATCGCTTCTATTAAAATCTTCAGACCTATTCATTTTTGTTATATATGTCCAAAGAGACCAATACAGTATTGTTTTTATCATCGGTTGATTGTGGAAAAATTGTTTATGGCAGCTAGTGTAGTACGCGACATCATGACAAAGAACATTGTAATGATAGACCATGATAAGACAGCCTTAGAAGCTGCCAAGATTATGACAGAGAAAGGCATAAGCTCACTGTTTGTTGTTAAAGACAATCATCCAGTTGGCATTGTAACAGAGCGTGATTTTATAAAAAAAATATGTGCTACGGAATTACCCGTAGGTGAGATAAAAATAAGTGATATCATGTCAAAGATACTGACAACAGCCGATCCAGATACACCAATTGAGGTTGCTGTTCAGAGGATGGTAAATCACAAGATACGTCGGCTTCCTATAATGGAAGGTGGCAAATTAGTAGGTATCATAACTGTGACTGATTTGGCAAAACATTTGAGAACAACCTTGCTACTAGAAGGCGCACTAAGTGATTCCAATAGCTTTGACAACATGATTGCGACTATGGACCGCGATAAGTATTAAGTCTTACACCCCAAGTCGCATTAGACGAAATGGCAAGCCTGTGTGAAGATCTGAGAGGACTCTATGGGGGTCTTGTTGCCTCCGGGAGCAAAAATGTTGTCTATTACTAAAAGTAGTGTACTTTGAGTGTCTCAGTCGACTCAACAGCATGACTTCTGGGCATCTGTCATTAAATGTGATACTAAAGGTTGCCATAACACTCTAGCTCTTGCCTGTTGTCTTCACTGTACAGTTGCTGACAACTGGATTGAAGATGCGCAATTCTTGACACAGCTTTTTTACAATCACTTCAGCATCATGTTCAGTTTTTGAATTGACGACCATCTTCAACATCTTTGCAGATCTGATTGATTGTACATTCGAATAACCTCCCTTAACAACTAGATCCCTGTGGATTGTTTCACCTTCAGGATCATTGATGTAGGGCTTATTTTCGATAATCACCTGAACAATAAACTTTGGCACAAAGATCCAAAAAGCGCACCTTTTTTAAATATATTATTTAAATAAAGCGACCCAATACTTTTGTAAATAACAAGAAAGTTGCTACTGAAGGGGGTACGAGACCTACCAACAGAATATTTGGAGCGATATCAACTGGAATCTTGATGACACTAACAGCCATTATCACTACGAAAAATGAGATAAGCATGATTACACCAAAGAACATCGCAGCCCCTATCATATAGCCCAATAGTTTGACTTTTTCCCGCTTGCTATTTTCCGCTGCAACATCATTGTAAGCCAACGAGTTATACACACAAATTTGCTGCTACATAATCCTTTTTGCAAAATACACAAGCGCCGTTTAATTAATAAAACGCAGTGTGACTACAGCGCATGAGGTCATGTAGCTCAGCCTGGTCAGAGCGGCTGACTTGTAAAC
>DAINRW010000099.1:0-5000 GCA_036741615.1 Nitrososphaera sp. | reverse complement strand
TGACCTCCTTTGCCTCAAAGCTCCTGATAGTCACTGGCATTTTGGTAAGGGCGCGATATGACAGTACAACTGCCCTTAGGACGGGCCTAGGAATATCAGCTACAAAAGGAGAAGTATCATTGATCGTTGCCAAGGGAGGACAGGATGTAAATGCTATCACTCCTTTCATTCTACCATTGCTTGGTGTGGTCACAATAGTAACCACATTTATTGGACCATTTATCATAAAGGTTGGAAGTCGATTCAAGCTTACTGAGCCTACGGAATCAGATGCAAAGAAGGAGAAAGAAGAAGAAGAAAGTTAATTATAAGAATTTAGACTGCAGATCGGAATAACTGTAATTGATCGTACCGAGGCTACAAGTTGCACAAGTGGTCAAAGTATTTCTGTGCAAGACATGAGGTCAGGGCCAGAATTTGAGCACTCATTTTGCGGATTTGGCTTCTATTATCGTGTGGTAGGCGTAGTCTCACTTTACAAAATTTGCGAGCGGATAATTTGAGTAAAGGCTTTGATTGGCAGTTAGACCTCTCCTCTGACGCTCTGTTCTCTTTTTCTGATTGCTATATAGAATACAGAGATCATGTGGACTAGCCATAAAAGCCTCTTGTCCTTGCGAACTACTATAATCAATGTCTTCAAAACGTGCCAAAATTGTGGATTTTAATACGCTTTCAAAGGTATCAATAGTATTATTATTATTATTATCATCGGCGTTTTTAATTGGCACTTTCATACCACTTGGAAATTCTATGGCTACGCAAAGAATTGAGCTTAATGGAGCAGGTGCAACCTTTCCATTTCCGTTGATTGATACTTGGCGTGTAGAATATCAAAAAATCAAGCCAGAAGTAAGCATCAATTATCAGTCAATTGGTAGTGGAGGAGGAGTCAAACAGTTTACTGAAAAGATTGTGGACTTTGGCGCTACTGATGCCCCCCTCACTTCTCTAGAGATGGAGAAGGCTCGAGAAGCAGTACACATACCTGAAACAATTGGATCGATAATAGTCTCATACAATATACCCGAGGTTCCAGATAAGGGATTGAAGCTTACAGGACCAATTCTGGCTAATATTTATCTAGGAAAAATTCCAAAATGGAATGATCCGCAGATTCAGAAACTGAATCCTGACCTTTTCTTGCCTGACCAAAACATCATTGTAGTTCATAGGTCAGATGGCTCTGGCACGACATTTGTGTGGACCGATTATCTCTCAAAAGTAAACAATGAATGGAATGCTCAGGTAGGCAAAGGCAAATCCGTCCAGTGGTCTACAGGGATAGGAGCTCCTGGCAATGAAGGTGTTGCAAGCACTATCAAGAGCACACCTTATACGATCGGCTACGTTGAGCTGTCATATGCGCTTACTACGAGAATGACCTATGCCTATTTGCAAAATCAAGAGGGCAACTTTATAGAACCATCTATTGATTCTGTGCGCGCTGCAGTAGGTTCTTCAGCCAATCTTTTGCCAAGAGGAGATGAATCCTGGGAGCAGGTATCAACAACTAATGCCCCTGGCAAAGATTCTTATCCGATCTCTAGCTTCTCCTATCTGCTTTTATACAAAGAGCTAAGCACCATCCCTCGAATTGATAGTATGGACAAAGCTAAAGCTTTGGTGGACTTTGTCTCTTGGGCCATAACAGACGGTCAACAATTTGTTGATGGGTTGGGATACGTTGCATTACCAAATGATGTTGTAATACTAAATCAGGATACTCTCAGCTTACTCACTTACAAGGGCCAACCTATTCTTACCGCCGAAAGTGAAATTGATTCAACACCTCCAGAAAATCTTGTGTATTTTGTAGTGCCTGCCATAATACTGCCAATTGCTACTGTTGTAGGAATAATGTATGTGCGAAGGAAAAATCACAGAGCTTTATCAGAAGAAGTAACAAAAATAGCCACAAAAAGAGAATCAGTCCACGATAGGCTTTCGCCTTTTTTGCTCAAGAATACACCTATTGGAGACAAAATATTTCGCTTCATAGTGATAGGTGCTGCAAGCTATACCATGCTACTGCTTGGTATTGTAGCCATTTCAATATTTTCTGGGTCCGCTGAAGTGTTTTATACTGAAGGAGTAATAGAGTTCATAACAGGGACAAACTGGAATGCAGTTGAAGGGCGTGAGTCCTACGGCGCCCTTCCTTATGTCGTTGGTACACTAATTAGTTCGGGTATTGCAATGATAATAGGGGTTCCAATAAGTTTAGGAATTGCAATTTTCATTGTAGAAATATCTCCCCGCAGGATATCCACACCATTATCATTTATAATAGAACTATTGGCTGCTGTACCTAGCATAATCTATGGCCTTTGGGCACTCTTCGTATTTAGATTCTGGATACGGGATTTTATTGAAGTGCCATTAAACCAGGCATTTGGCGGAACAGTCCCAATTTTTGCAAGGACCCCTTTTGGCTTGGATATATTTACAGCAGGCATTGTACTGGCAATAATGATAATTCCTACTGTATCTTCCATATCACGCGAAGTAATAAGGGCAGTGCCCAACACCCAAAGAGAGGCAGCATATAGTCTTGGAGCTACCAGGCTAGAAATGATTAAGACTGCTATATTTCCATATGCTAAATCCGGACTATTTGGAGCAGCCATACTTGGACTTGGCAGGGCCGTAGGTGAAACGATGCTTGTGACTATGATAATTGGAAATGCTATAGGAGCCTCGGCCATTCCAGATTCACTATTTTCGCCAAGTCAGACCCTTGCCAGCCTAATTGCCAACGAGTTTAATGAAGCAGTAACATCACTTCATGTTTCTGCCCTCATTGGCCTTGGCGTAGTCCTGTTCTTGCTTACAATTGGCATCAATATTGGAGCGCGAGTTATGGTTTCAAAGATCGCAAAAGTTTCCCCTGGAAGGGAGTGATATAATTTGGTGGAACAAAATGAAAAATCAAGTGAAACATTTGGGAGCGATCATGGCAACAGAAGGCACAGAGTCGACATTCAGCAAATGATGGATAAACAGTCAATTAGGCGCCGACTGCTTGACAAGATTGCCACAGGTGTTGTAATGGCCTGTGTCATCGCTGCCATCATCCCGCTTGGCAGTATCTTAATCGAGGTTGTCAAGAATGGGTCAGGCGCTTTGAATCTAGAGTTTCTGACACAACCTCCTGGTGCAATAGGTTCTGGAAGCGGAGGGATTGGTCCTGCCATTCAGGGTACACTTATCGTAATTGCTCTTGCGTCGCTTATTGGTGCCCCTGCTGGGGTGCTGGCCGGTATATATCTCTCAGAATTTGCAGGTAGCGGTAGGTTCCCCTATGCTATCAGGTTTCTGAATGATGTGCTTACAGGTCTTCCATCCATTGTGGTTGGCATTGTTGGCTTTGTAGTAATTGTTCTTACAATTGGTTCGTTTTCAGTTTGGGCAGGCGCTTTTGCTCTTTCTATCATCATGGTCCCTATAGTTGTACGGGTAACAGAGGAGACACTCAAGTTAGTTCCAAATTCTATCCGGGAGGCAGGCTATTCTTTAGGAATTCCAAAGTGGAAGGTGGTTATGTTTATTGTACTAACTTCTGCCAAAAGTGGAGTGCTAACTGGAATTGTACTTGCACTCTCAAGGATATCTGGCGAAACTGCGCCACTTATTATGACTATCCTTGGGACCAGCCTCTTTTTTACAGGTTTTGCAGATCCTGTAGATGCTCTACCGCTTAGGATATGGCGTCTTGCCTCGCAGCCATACGAGTCGGCCCACTCGTTTGGATGGGGAGCTGCACTGATCCTCATTATCTTAGTTCTTGCTATGAGTGTGGGGCTGAGAATGTTGGCATACAAGAAAGGATTCAGAATAAAGACAATGTCTATCTAAGCCTAGTTGTTTTTTCTCTATATAGAGAATATAGATAATGCATAATTACCCATAGAGTTAAACTTACTTAGTGACGCATGAAGCAATAGACAGCAGCATCAAAGGTACCGATGTCCCGTCACCCGCAGTAGATCTGCAATATCGCTACAAGGTCTCTATTAGAAATCTCAATGCCTGGTTCGGAACGAAACAGGCATTGAAAAATATTAGCCTTGACATAAAGAAAAATACAGCTACTGCAATCATTGGGCCGTCAGGCTGTGGGAAGACTACTCTAATCAGATGTCTAAATCGCATGCATGAAATGATGCCAGGTGCAACTGCAAAGGGAAGCGTAATTCTTGACAATATTGATATTTATGACAAAAGAGTGGATTCTGTTGTTATCAAAAGGCGCATTGGAATGGTATTCCAGAAGCCTAATCCTTTTCCTACAATGAGCATCTATGACAACGTAGCGGCTGGACTGAAGCTTAATGGCATCAAAGACAAGAAGCTTATTGGGGATATCGTTCGAGAGAGCCTTGAAGGTGCAGCTCTCTGGGAAGAAGTAAAGAACGAGCTTAACAGACCTGGTCTGAGCCTTTCTGGCGGGCAGCAGCAGCGATTGTGCTTGGCAAGGGCACTTGCTATGCATCCGGAAGTGATTCTGATGGACGAGCCGACATCTGCTCTTGACCCAATAGCATCCTCTAAAATCGAGGAATTAATACACAACCTCAAAAAAGATCTGACGATAATAATTGTAACACATAATATGCAGCAAGCTGCGCGTGTATCTGATCTGACTGCTTTTATGTATCTTGGCGAGCTTGTTGAATATGGGGGGACGAAGCAGATCTTTGAGAATCCACAGAAAGATCTTACTGAAAGGTACATATCTGGCAAGTTTGGCTAAGCAAGATAGACATTTCGCAATTTGACTCGTCTCCTAGACCTTGGAATAGATCGTATACAGAATATCATCATGGACATGGCCCAACTTTCAGAGAAATCTGTGACAACTGCTATCGAATCATATGAAAAAGGCACAAGTACAAAAAAAGTTATCTTTGAATGGTCAGAACAGCTCAGAGTTCTACAAGATGAAGTTGGCGACCTTGCAATTGAGCTGATTGCCCGCTATCAGCCAGTTGCCACTG
>DAINRW010000098.1:0-5017 GCA_036741615.1 Nitrososphaera sp. | reverse complement strand
TTATCTCTTCTTCAGAACCTAAGTCGCAATTGATAAGGACATATGCTGTTGGCATGGGTATGTTAGATTTGGCTATATTATTAAAATTTCTGCTTTGACAGTTTTTTCGCCTTGATATAGTCTACAAAGTAGAAGAGGTAAGCTCGCTCATTTACCTTGAGAACCCATGGGATAAATGATTCGTTCCTGCTACTTTTTTCCCCTATTTCAAAACCTGAGTTTTCCAAAAGCCTACGGAAAGATTGTGCATCGTATACCTTTTCTACCGGCGAGTCACGGTTATAATCATAAGGATCAGCAATTATCATATCTGCATGCGGCTTAAGCAACCAGTGTATTGATGCCAGAAGCTTTTCCGTATCCACAAGCTCAAGCAGGTTCAATGCAAGTATCAAGTCAAACTTGCCTGAGTTGAATGGTGCGTTCAGCAAATCAGATACACAAAACTCAACATTTCCTCGTTTTAATTCGTACATCTTTTTCCTAGCTTCGCGGATGAATGAAAATGAGATATCTATGCCTATTACGAAGGCATACTTTTGCGCAAGGAGCATAGTGCTATACCCCATTGAACATGCCATGTCAAGTGCAACCCCATCCATCTTGGGGTTGATGCTGTGTACTATCCTGTTATAAACTTCATTTGGCTTCAATCTCCACCTGAGGGACTTGAGCAGCCTGTCTTCTACAGAATGTTCATATTGGGTCCACCTGTAAGGGATGAACCAGCTCCCTCCCTCTTCATACCTGTCATTTGATATAGAACTGGGAGAAAGTCTTGAGCCACTCTCCTTCAAAAATTGCTTCATCTCTCCCGTCTTGCTCTCGAGAAGCCACCGCCCGTACATTTGCGGTCTACCTGCAGCATAGACAAAGAAATCCTTGACTACTATCGCCACACCTTGTATTATGGGGTATCTTGTGCCACATTCTTTACATCTGAGGAATCCCTCAATACACTCACTTGGCCCCTCCATTTCTAAGCTTTCAAGTTGGAGGCGCAGCTGCTTATCTGTATGCTGAAGACAGACAAGGTGGTGCGCAAACTGGATCTTCATGCTTGCATATCACAATAACGACTTCATATATAAAATCAAAGAAGTCCATCTTCATGTAGCTTGTCAAGCATAGGTGATAAAAAGTTGCGCACTTCCTTTTCGCCTAGATTGAACGTTCCAGCGATGCCCAGCGCTATTGAAAGCATGTTGCGATCTTCTCTTGCAGTATATACCGCTGAACCTGCAATATTGAAGGATTTGGCGTTATCGTGTAACCACTTTTTCCACCTGTTGGTTCTCTCCATGTTTGCTTGAAGTGAAGAAATAACATAGTCAATATCCATTCCTTCGTTGTTATCAAGGAGGTTCAGCTTGGACATTGGAAGTAAAAGTGTTCCTTCCGTGACTTGAGCGTGGATTCTATTAAGTTCAACGATAGCTTCTTCATCCTCTGGCTCTGTATCGCTGTATGCTGGAAACAGGTAGCCTGCAAGATTTCCACCCCAGTCATAGATCTTGTAGAGCATATCGTCATATTCTGCCTTCCACTTGTTACCCTCTCCTTTCTTGCCAAACAAACGCAATTGATTTTGTATGGATAACTGCCTCACATATTTCTCTATATGATATATCGCTAGCGATAATTCTAATAGTTAGGGCGGGGCGTCATAGCAATCTTATTGACCGTTGACTTAAATTATCCCTAAGGCTTTAACCGATACATGTCAGAACCATCACAACCATCACAAGAACAGACAACCCAACGTAAAGAAGGACCACATGACACAATATACATTGGCAAGAAACCACTTATGACATACGTAACGTCAACTCTGATCCAGTTGGCCAACCAGCCATCCGTGACAATCAAGGCAAGGGGCCTAAGCATTGGACGAGCCGTAGACGTATCGCAGATCACGCTGAAGAGGATGGAAAATGCCGGATACAAGATAGGCGACGTAAGGATTGGATCTGAGACAGTCCAATCGGAGGACGGCAGGACACGAAACGTCTCTACGATTGAAATCGAGATAAGGAAGAGCTAGGCCTGCTGCTTCTTTTACTTTTTCTCAATGTCATTTTCTGATACTATCAAAGTTAAATCATGAGCATTCATGTTGGTGCCGCTGCAATCTATCTTGTACATCTAAACCCGATGACTACTGCTCATGAATCAATAATTTCGATGCTCAAAAAGAAGTACCACGTCTACATTTTCCCGGTCCGTTTTGTTAAAGACGGGCAGGAGATAAACACAAAGAGTCTCCCGTTTTCATACTGCCTTCGAAAGGAGATGATTGAATCTGTCTTTGGCAATTCTGTCACGGTGCTTCCAGATTATACCTTCTATGCGCCATATCGTAAGTATCTGCCACCACTCCTTTCGTCAAGGGCTTGGAAACTCCGTAATCAGATAATTTCACAGATAAGTGAAAAAAAGTTCGTATCATACACTGGCGACAAGACTGAGCGGCTTATGCTCAAGGCATACAGGCTCAATCCCCTCAAAGCTGATAGGCTTGAGATTTCTGCATCATCGATCAGGGCTAAGCTCTATAGCCAAGTGGTTGACGGGAAAAGTGACGAAGAATGGCGCAGAAAAGTGCCTGAACCCGTAACACAAATCATCAAGAAGAACTGGAATATTGTGGACAAGTTTGCTAGAATGGAAGACAGTACTGCGAAGGTGATGGGCATGAAATTCCCCCAGGAAGGCTACACGTAGTTCAAGATTTTTATAAGCCAGTGAGGGATCGTGCCTTTACACATGAAGGAAAAAGGCGGCGAGTTTGTCTGGCTTGATGGCAAGCTCGTGAAATGGGAAGACGCCAAGGTTCCAATCTATACACATGCCCTCCATTACGGCACTGCGGTCTTTGAAGGTATACGTGCCTATGCAGCCAAGAATAACGTCTACATCTTTCGGTTGGAAGACCACATGAAGCGACTTCATCGCTCTGCTCGGGTTTACTCAATTTCGCTCAAATATTCTGCCAGGGAGCTTGCGAATGCTACAGTCGAGCTATTGCAGGAGAATAAGGTCAAAGAGTCGTGCTATATTCGTCCCCTGACGTTTGTAGGTCTGCACGGTATTGACCTTAATGTGACAAAGGATTCGCCGACCCATACTGTTATAATTACGTTCCCATTCGCAAAGTACTTTAAGGGTGAAGGCATCAGTGCTTGTGTCTCTTCGTGGAGGCGCATCCATGACAGTTCGACTCCTCCACTTGCCAAAGCTGCCGGCAACTATCTCAATTCAATTCTGGCAACACAAGAGAGCAAGCGCAACGGCTATGATGAATCAATTCTGCTTGATTTCTACGGAAATGTAAGTGAGGCTTCAGGCGAAAACATTTTTGTTGTTCGACACGGCAAGATCTATACTCCATATTTCGCCGATTCAGCTCTTGAAGGGATAACGCGAGAAACTGTCATGACGATAGCAAAGGACTTGAGCTATAGCGTCATTGAGCGTCAAATTGCAAGAACTGAACTGTATATGGCTGATGAAATATTCCTCACTGGCACTGCAGCAGAAATAGTTCCGGTAACCAGTATAGATGGCCGCCCTGTAGGCAGTGGAAAGGAAGGGCCTTTGACAACGAGTATTCGAGAAATGTACGCAAAGATCGCATCTGCCGAAGCCAAAGAATACCTGGAGTGGTTGACCTCTGTATGGTAGGCACTGGCAGCGAAACTAGAATTGCCGTTATAGGCGTTGGCGGCTGGGGCAAAAATCATGCAAGAGTCTTGCGAGAGCTTGACTGTCTGGTCGCTGTATGCGATCTTGACCTTGCAAGGGCTAAGGAGATTGCAAACAAACATGGTGCACAGGCTTATTCTGCAATTGACGAGATGCTGGAAAAGGAGCGGCTCGATGGCTGTCTAGTGTGCACTCCTACAAACACGCACGCAATTGTGGCCAAAAAAGTTATGGAACATAGCATTAACGTATTTGTTGAAAAGCCTCTGTCTTTCTCCTCCAAAGAGTGTGAAGAAATGACACAGATGGCGCAAAAGAAAAATCTAATTCTAACATCCGGGTACGTCGAGAGATTTAATCCTGCTGTTAGCGATACGCGCAAGCTCGTAGAGGGTAAGATGTATGGCGATCCCATGATGATTGAGTTCCATAGGGAAAACAGGATGCCGCCACACATCACAGATGTAGGGATAATATATGATACCTCGGTGCATGATATTGATGCAGCGATATTTCTCTTTGGTAGTCCTCCGCACGTCATATTTGCACGTGCTGGTAAACGCTTTCATGCACATGAGGACTTTGCAACTATAATGCTTGGCTTCAATGGACAAAAAGTGGCCATCATAGCATCCAACTGGCTGACTCCAAAAAAAGTGAGGACTTTTAGCGCTGTATGCACCGACGGAATCATTTCTGGCGATTTTTTAACACAGGAGATCAGAATAGACCACGCCGAAGCCACAATTGTGCCTCGCCGTAAATTCCAAGAGCCACTAACATTAGAGCTAAAGAATTTTGTTGAATCCATAGAAGGTAGGGCAAAGATAGTCGTGACTGCTAGAGATGCAACAAATGTTACAAAAGTGGCAGAGGCTGCTATATTGTCAAGCAATACTGGTTCGCCTGTGTATTTAGATCTGAAATGAACAGGTCTATGCTTGATATCCTTGCGTGTCCTATCGACAAGCACTATCCCTTAGAGCTTTTCCAAATCGTTTCAGAAGGTCAGATCGTGAAAGAGGGTATTCTATTTTGCACAAGATGCAGCCGCTACTATCCAATAATCGATGAGATACCTGTTATGCTACCTGACGAGCTTAGAGAAAGACAAAAGGCCCAAGATATCGAGTTTTTGAGAAAATGGCAAAATAGGATCCCTGACAAAGTTATAAGACACGGAAATCCATGGCATTTGTGAAGGAATGAGCAACAACTATACCGCATTGCCGGGTGTGACAAACTATGTTGATAAGAGTGCTAAGATCGGGAGGAATGTCAAGATATGGCACTTTGCATACGTGGGAAAAGA
>DAINRW010000097.1:0-5021 GCA_036741615.1 Nitrososphaera sp. | reverse complement strand
TAGCTTCGTGCTGATGTTATAGTATTTGACAAGATTTTTCTCACGGATATGATGTGTATTGATTTCTGCAGACTTCTTATTTGGATATGATGCTGACTTGTCGCTAACTTCAAATCCTTGTCTTTTTCTTGACTAGCACAAATTCTTAAAAGCCATTTTTGAAGCCTATCGAGTCGACAAAACCATTATTATCATCGGGCCTGTAGAAAGGCTTAAAGCTTAACATATTAGTTACACTTTCACTCATATGAAAAAATGAATCCTCACCTAACGAACAAGGGTTCAAATCCCTCTCCCGGCGCTTCTTTGAGGACATTAGCGAATACCATAAAATATTGTGAAAGCAAAAATTTCCACTAACGGGGATGTGCGCAAACCTCAACTGTCAATCATGATACTATACACCTAATCTCTTGTTGAATCTGCACAAATACGATATTATTGTCAAAAGCAACATATCTATCTGGGGTAACCTGAGAAAGATAGGTATGACTGACGACACTTGTTACTCATACATTTATCTTGATACCTCGGCATCAACGCCAGTTGCGAATGATGTAATTGAGGAAATGTTGCCATATCTAAAGGAGCTATATGGCAACCCGTCCTCTATTCACAAGTTCGGCAGAGAAACAACTAGAGCGATACACCTTGCAAGAAAAAGGGTTGCAGAAATGATAGGTGCATCATCCCCTCGTGAAATCACCTTTACATCAGGAGGAACTGAAGCAAATAATCTTGCTCTCAAGGGCACAGCTATGTATGTCAATAGCAAAACACCCAAGAAGAATGTGATAATTACGAGCAGTATAGAACATGATGCAGTGCTTGAGCCATGCAAAGATCTAGAAGACAGAGGATTTGTGACTATTCATCTGCCAGTTACAGGGGATGGTTTTGTTAGACCCTCTGAACTTAGAAACGTGATCTCAGGTAATGTGGGACTTGTTAGCATTATGTATGCAAATAATGAGGTTGGCACAATTCAGCCAATTAAAGAACTTGTTGAAATCGCGCATCAGGCTGGAGCACTTTTTCATACTGATGCAGTGCAGGCCGCAGGAAAACTGCCCATAAACGTCAAGAACCTAGGAGTAGATATGATGTCTCTTTCTTCTCATAAGATTAATGGACCCAAAGGAGTAGGGGCGCTTTACATTAGATCCAACCTAAATATATCGCCGATAATTCATGGCGGAGGCCAGGAAAGGTATTTGCGGTCAGGTACGGAAAATGTTCCTGGCATTGTTGGTTTTGGCAAGGCCTGTGATCTTGCTAATAAAAGGATGAGATATTACCAAGATCATGTCTCTGGCCTGAGAAATTATTTAGTCGAGCGCGTGCTAAAGGAAATACCCCGGTCGCGACTGAATGGTTTGCGCACTGAGAGGATTGCAAGCAACGCACACTTTACATTTTTCGGAGTGAATGGAGAAGATTTGATAATCAAACTTGATGAAAATGGTGTCGCTGCCTCAACAGGGTCTGCATGCTCCGTTAAGAAGCAAAAACCCTCACATGTGTTAAAGGCTATGGGATTCTCATACGAGGAAATTACCGGCTCGCTTCGGCTCAGTCTTGGGTTGCATAACACAAAAGACGAAGTCGATAGGGCAATTGATATTCTCTCAAGTGTCATAAAGGAGCTTCGTGAGCTTTCACCATTCGAAAGTAAGAGGGTGGCTGAAATTCGCTAAATGTGCAGCAAGTACAGTGCTTAGCGGAATTATCATAACTATTCAAAGACTCGTTTGCTACTTTGATATTCGCTCTACCTTCTCTACCTTTATTCTTCTCTTGTTGCCGTCTAAATATCCATCATATCGCATAGAGGAATTTATTTACTAAAGAGACTTCGATGAGCGTTGTGGAGTTATGCTTTATTGCGAAAGTATAGACGATAATTCTATGCTGTCTTGAGACATAGATGTCGCAACTAGCATATGTATATCGATTATGAAATTTTTAGGACATATTGTTATTAAAATTTAGGAATTGGTCGCTTAGATTGATAATACTTTATACGTTTATTAATCCCTAACCTTATGATCTCATTGAATTTTGAATGAGAAGAATTGACGATTTAGATATCAAAATCTTAAGCGAGCTTTCAAAAGATGCAGGTATATCTGTTCCAAAACTTTCTAAGAAAATCAACGTCAATTCATCGGTAGTTTATAGTAGAATAAAGCGTTTAGTCAAAGGAGGCCTTATCAAGAAATTTACAATTATCATAAATGATGAGGCACTTGGCTTTAGTGTCAAAGCGCTCACTGGCATTAACATGGATTCGAAACTAAGAGATAATGTGCTCAATGAGTTGTTTAGAATCTCAGAAGTACGAGAAGTGGCCGAAGTCACTGGCAGATTCGATATCTTAGTCACAATGAATGCTCACTCCCTTGATGAGATGCATCAATTAATCTCAGAAAAGATTGGACGCATTGAGGGAGTGCAAAAGACCGAAACCTTTATTGAAATGCGCAAGACAAGTCGTGAGCTAGCATACCCTACATCGATTGCAAAGTAGAATAAAGGCTTGAAGATATAAATAAGTAATTATTTCACTTTACTCTCGACTCCAAGCAATTGACAATACTTCGCCAGATAACCGTTGGCAATAAACTGAAGGATTATTATGAGCTTACAAAGCCCAAGATCTGGTATCTGCTGGTTTTCACTGCATTTGGAGCAGCACTTACAGCCTCGTTTCTATTTAATGTCCCTATATCTTTGTTAACGTGGATGCTTCTGCTAGGTGGAGTAGCCGCTGGATCAGCTGCTGCTGATACCCTCACTGGATACAACGACCGTGACATTGACGCAATAATGGAGCGCACCAAGAACCGACCAATACCCTCGGGGCGGATATCTCCAAAGAAAGCCCTGATCTTTGGGCTGATATTGGCAGCAATATCACTTGCTTGCGCCTGGTTTATCAATATCTGGGCGTTTGGCCTGATGGCCTTTGGCCTATTTGACAATATCTTAGTTTATAGTAAATGGCTCAAGCGAAGAAGCCAGTCGAATATCATACTAGGTGGGTTTTCAGGCGGCGCTCCTGCGCTTATAGGATATATTGCTGTAACGACTCAAAATATTGAGATAGGTCTTGTGATGGCTGGGCTTGTTTTCCTGTGGATTCCAACTCATATCTGGAGCCTTGCATTACACGTCAAAAAGGACTATACCAAGGCCGGCGTACCAATGCTTCCAGTAGTGTCTTCAGAAAAGTTCTCTGTGAGGATGATTGCCGGCACTACGTTGATGATGGTTGTGTTCAGCGTGCTTCCCTTCTTTTTCAACCACTTTGGTATGATCTATTTAGTTACTGCAAGTGTCTTTGGTGCAGTCATGATCGCATTCTCTATCTGGTTGCTAATCAAACCAAGCGAGAAAGCTTCATGGACTGTGTTCAAGTTTTCCAGCCCATATTTGACAGCGCTATTCATTGCCTTCATGGTAGATGCCTTTTTCAAGTAACTTCTCATACTCATACAATATCCTTGCAATCACTACATGTGCCTCAAGCCCTATAGTGCTGATAGAATATGTAGGTCCTAGAGATCTTGTAATGTTTTCTGAAAAGTGACCCTTTGCAAAGCCGCCTACCACAATGCAAGAATGGTCTGCGCTTCGAGCGTTTTCAGCTACTTTCTGCGCCTTACTTTGGACGCCCACAGTTGATAGCCCAATGACCATCTTGGGCTTGATTATGTTAACCAGATCAGCAAATGTGCCATCGGACAATTTCATTAGAATACCTCCTTCACCGCTTTTGATTACATTATCTCTGAAGAGGCTCGCCATCAACCCCTCAAAACGGAAGTATGACTTGGGTATGCGCAGATTGTCTGCGATGGTGATTATCTTGTCATTTATTGTGTGAACATAGACTTTGAGCTTCATTTCCATAAAAAGAGGCGTTGCTAGAGCTTCCATTAGGGAAAAATGGACGATATCTGGTCTGCCGCGCTTTAAGCTATTTGGTAATCGTTTCATTGCAGCGTGATGATAGCTCCTATCAAGTAGTATTTCTGATGATTTCTGTTGCAGCCTGCGAGCGTGATTCCTTACAGCGGCATGGTTTGCAATTTCATTTGGGATTGTCTCAAGTGCAGCGTCAGCAATAATTAGTGTCAGCGTACTAGCTGATGCCGGCTGCATCCCTCTATATTAAGGAGCGGCGCCAGCATGTTTTGTAAATATTTCTGTCCTTCTAGCATGTACTAATTTTTGCATTTCCTTTATAGATAGTTCAAGCTCAATGTCTGCTTCCCTTTTATCTTGGGCAGCAACCAAAATTTCCCCTGGTCCAAATTTCACTCGACCGATCTCTATTGGCACTGTTATGTGAAGGACCTCTGCAAGAAGATCAAATATCGCAGGATATGTGGCATTATTTTGGTATATGTAGGTAGTGGCTCCATCACTGGATAATGCATCTTTTTCAAGTGGAAGAGAAAAGGACGCAGATGATATTGAATCGATGATCTTGATAGCCAAGCGGGCAAGCTCCACCCTGTCACTTTCATTGGCATTCTCTTGTTGTTTGAGTATTTCGTATTTTTTTGCAAGTTCCTCTAGTTCATCAAGTATTGCCAATAAGAGTAAATAGTTTTCCAATTAAATAACCGTTATCAAGGCTTATCAAACAGGTATTTACATAATTTTCTTAGTATAAGTATTGAACAAGAAGAAGCAGAAAGTTAGGCGAATTGCAAGAGAGCACATCAATGTGCTTGTAGAAAATGCCTTGCATGAGAGGGATGATTATCTTGCCTCAAAACAGGCCAACCAAGCCAAAAAGATAGCAATGCACCAACGTATACGGCTGCCATATGAGATAAGACAACTTTACTGCAAAAGATGTAAGGCCTTCATAATACCAGGTCGGAGCGCTCGGATACGGGTCGGCAGGTCAAAAACAAGGGCTGTGAGGATTACCTGCTTAAAGTGTGATCACACCTACCGTAAGATCTTGGTGTGGAATAAGGATTTATAGGGGCTAAGGAAATTTC
>DAINRW010000096.1:0-5053 GCA_036741615.1 Nitrososphaera sp. | reverse complement strand
GGAAGATTAAAAACGTAACATTCTGATCAGATATGGTAAGTAACTTAGATGATGGTAATAAAGATGTACAAGAAACAACAGAGATAACGGAAGAAGGTCTATTCAAGTGCAAAATATGTGGCGTAAAATTCAATAATGCTAGCGCTTATGAAGGTCACATTGCAGCCGGTCACCTAACGCCTTCGTCTTGATACCAACCTGCAATGCTATTTTCAATTGATCGAGTCTATACGTAAGGGATGACTCTGCCCCCCGACATTTAGCTCATTCAAAAACGCTTACAACGGTGCTACGAGGAATGATACTGCACAGTCAAGGTATTCCTCTAAAAAATTTAGATAGTTAAAATGAATTTATGCTCCTACTATTTTCTTGCTCTGACTATCTTTTTTTATGTTGTAGCTTCTGTGGTCACAGCATCAGATCCTGCAGCACTGGTAGATGTTTTGCCGACTCGCTTTCTTTTAGTTGCTGCTGATGTGCGACCGCCTTTTTTACTTCCTTTTCTTCCAGCTGCTGTTTTTTTGGATCTTGTTTTTGCTGGACTCTTTGATTTTGCTCTTGCCATATCGTTGCTATTGTTTTTAAGTTGGCACTACTTTATTAGATCATATGATGAAATCTACTTAATTGTGTGTTTATTTATTTATCAGATAAGATCTTTATATCATATTATAATTAGATCATTTTAGTATCGATTCTGAACCTTATCTGGATACATGCCGTTTATAGAGGCAAATAGAAGTGTGCGATATTCCTAATAACGGTTCTCATGAGATTGCCTGCTTGAAAGTTAATTGATTTATTCGACTTCGGACATACTATATTCTTTAAGCGTTGAAGATCTAGAAAAAAGGTTCTAAATCCTTTGTTGTTCAGTCTTCTGCTGTGCAATAATATCAAAGGCTTTTGGCTGTAGCACTCTCTTCTCATGAGGGACTATAAATTGAATCTCTGTCTAAGTAAATTCACCGTTTTCTTGGGCCAATTGTATTCTCTGTTAGTTGCAGAATTCTCTGTTATGGAGGCAGATTATAGCTTATAGTTTTTACCTCTATCTCTCAATTGAAGGTCGGGGCCCCTGTTATTCTTTCAGCTAATATCTGCCCCAAGTTGGCTACGCCTGCGTTGTCAGCAGTTTCTTCTACTTCGGCTTCGTCTGTATCATCAGCACCATTCGTGTCGCCATTATCTGTAGGAACAGTTTCTTCTTCTTCTTCTTCTACTTCGGCTTCGTCTGTATCATCAGCATCAGTAGTTGGTAGACCTGCAGGAACTATCCTGAATATCGAGCCTTCGTCATCTTGAAATGTTAGTATATAGAGATATCCATCAGGTCCGACTTTAACATCTGCAATTCCGCCAAATCCTGTTCCAAATAATATGTCATCCACTTCGTCTCCTGGATCTAGCGCTCTATCTGCCAAGCCTCCTCCTAGAATAAGCTCGGTTCTATTTTCATTTAAGTCAAAATGATATAGATTGCCATTATTATAATCGCCTACAAACAAGTCGTTTTGATACGCTGCACCCAGTGCACTTGAATTAAGGAAGTCTAGCCCCGTTGGAGCAACAGTTTGCTGCCATGTAAATTCTGGATCGCTATACCTGCCCCTGCCATCAAAATCTACTAAGTCTTCTTCTATATTTACATCGGCCGCACGTTCCGCCAATCCTGATAAGTCTCTCCAGCCGCTGTTAAAACCTGGTTCAATAAGGTTGAGCTCATCATAATTATCTGGACCATTTTCTGTATCCCATAAGTTGCCAGTTACAGGGTCAAATTCCATGCCGAAGCTTTGCCTCATGCCATATCCATAATATAGGTTTAGAGGGATCTCGCCACTAATGATGCCTTGGATGTTTGCTGTCTGGCCATCCTGTGGTATTCTGATTACTCCACTAGTGCCATCCGGCGGTGGACCGTCCTCAAAGTTCTGAGCCTGTGTTTCGTGGTGGTCTACAGTACCGATGACCACGTAGACATTGTTGTCTGGACCGACGGCAACTGGTCCTCCGTGATATCGAGGGCCCGGTGTAGCTGGAAGGTCTAGGAACAATGTCTCATTCGTTAATTGTAATCCTCCGATCCCCTGTGCTATATTGTATCTATAAAGACGAGTGCCTGAGGGTTCGATGCCCTCACTCCAATCGTCCCCATCTTCACCTCCACCTGATTCTGTGAAGAATAGAAAGACATATGGTTGGCTGTTAGTACCTGTGCCATTTGTATTAGAAATGTCAATTCCTAACAAACCTCTTTCATCATTGTTTGCCACTTGAACGTCAATTACGGGTTGCTCCTGCAATTCGCCGTTAACAACTCTCTGCACTCTGCCGGAATCCTTTTCAGTGACCAAGATGTCATTAACGCCTAAAAAGGCCATTGACGTAGGAAGTTCTAGACCTTCATAGACTGTTTCAATTCTGAGATTAGGGTCATTTACGCCAGGTGACGGAGAAGGTCGATTATGTAAAATATGTTCACTTAGTTCCTGTGCTGCGGCATCTCTCGGAAGCGTTGGTTGGTCAACAAAAGTAGTAAGGGCTGGCGGGGATATCAATAACAGACCCCCGATCAATAGTATAAGAGAGAACGTAATACTTTTTGGTAGATGCATTATTCTCAATACAGCAGTCCCTCTATACCAACTTATTAACCCTTAGGATTCCCTCTCTGGTAAAATTAACCTATTATGCACTATGAAAGTTAACTAACTAATTAAAGGTGCATCGCTATCCCACGCTACCTGTAAAGATCAGAAGATTTGTTGATTGAGTCGTTAAAGCATTATTATTTGGTGTCGCCATATCTGCTAATTTCTTCCGGTTATTTTATTCATAAGAGAAGGCTATGAGGTAGCAACTTCACATGTTGTATTTTACAATATTAAATTACTAAAGATTATCGTCCTAGCAACTAGTATTATATAATATAATTGAAATATCCTCACCTTGGTTCTAGAACTTTATACATCGCGCATTTTACATTGTATATTTCACAAATAATCGGTCAATTATGGCTGTCTAATCGAGCGTTGTCTTACTTAAAGTTAGGGTTCAGCGAAGATGAGTCAAACAAATTTTAATATATGCCTACGTCATGCTCTACCCTCGGTAGAATATTAATTGTCCGTAGATATGGCAGTGAAAGTTCTCGATGAGAGTCTTGGAAAAGTTGTTCTTATCAAGCTTAAGGGCGGCAAAGTCATAAGAGGAAACCTTCACGGTTTCGATCAGCATATGAACCTGTTGCTTGAAGATTCAGTAGAAATTCTGGAAGAAGGCAAGTCTAACGATCTGGGCACTATCGTTGTCAGAGGGGACAATGTAGTCATTATCTCACCACCTCCAAAATAGTCTAAGGAGAGGCTAAGTGGGAAATGACAAAAGGCACTACATCGATGGGCAAGTTTACCCGTAAAAAGACCCATATACGATGCAGAAGGTGTGGCCACAATTCATATCATAAGCGAGGTAAGAGATGCGCAAAGTGTGGCTATCCAGACCCAAGAATTCGCAAATATGACTGGATTAAGCGACAGGTCATCTGATATATGAGAAAAAGCTTTTCTTTTAGAAAGTCTTGGCAAACCTCATATAATGTTTACAGAAATTATCCTCATAGCCTGCTCATCCTTCGCAGGTGTAATATCAGCTGTATTTTTAAATAAACTTTTTAGAGTCAAAATTAACAGTAAAAACCATACACGGTCGCCATCATCTCGTGCCTCCCTACGGTCCGAACTTGTATCTTTTATATTTGAAAAGAACCTTACATCTGAAGCGATTACTCATGTATATGAAGCAGCTCAAGATGGGCGCATTGATAGATTAGAGCGTGACAAACTGTTGTTAAAATATAAACAACAGCTGGATTCGCTCAACGAAAAGATTGCTTACCTTCAACCTTTGGCGGACTTTTCAGATCTTAGGGAACTGCGCAACAGCCTTGTTTCGTTCATCGAGGACCGGATTTCTGTCCTTGATAAGAAGTTGTTGGATCTTTCTAAATCTAGCCCTAGTTCTTCTCTTGCTCCTTCCCAAGATGATATTGAGTCAAAAGCAAACAGGATACTTGCTGAAACCTCAAAGTTGGAGCCTACTACTCCTATGGGGCCAAAGATGTTTAAAGCTGACGATGAAAATATCGAGCAGTTACATAAGGAGATAGTCCAGGCACTAAGACGCCTTGAACAGGTTGAGATAGACAAGGACTAATGGGTTTAAACTTAAATCCTTTGATAAGATTTGAAGTATTCGGCGTCGCAGCATTTCTTTATTCTTCTTATACCTTATTCACTCTCAGCTTCATGACATCTCTAAGACATATAGTGTGAGTTTATGCCTCTATCAAATATAGAAAAGCAAATAGTATGGAAAACTCCCGCTTATTCAATTGGTAGCGCGCATAATCGATGGCAAGGTCGTGTCGGCAGACATAAAATCCAGAGTTATGATGGCGGTTCGAGAATTGAAGGCCGTTGGCGTTCAGCCATGCCTTGCGACTGTGCTGGTCGGAGAGGATCCTGCTTCTGCAACCTATGTTGAAAGTAAGCATAAGGATGCAAAAGAGGTAGGTATCATTACAAGGGATCATAGGCTTGCAGCAACATTTAAGCAGAATGAGCTTGTCGAGCTCGTACAACTCTTAAATAATGATCCTGAAGTCCATGGGATTTTAGTACAGCTACCTCTGCCATCTCATATCCATGAATTTGATATCCTCACTTCACTAAACCCACTAAAGGATGTGGACGGCTTGACACCGTACAACATTGGCATGCTGCAGAGTGGTAACGCAGCGCTTAAGCCCTGTACACCATCTGGTATAATGGAGCTTTTAGATTATTATGAAATAGATGTATCTGGGATGGATGTAGTAGTTGTAAACCGCAGTAACTTGGTGGGGAAACCGCTTTTGACCTTAATGTTGGAACGAGATGCCACAGTGACAATCTGCCATTCTAAGACAAAAGGCCTGAACGAAAAGCTACGCCGTGCAGATCTGGTTGTTACTGCAGTGGGTAACCGTCAGCGCTTTACTCTTACG
>DAINRW010000095.1:0-5134 GCA_036741615.1 Nitrososphaera sp. | reverse complement strand
GTACCTCAAAGCAATTTGGTACCTCCATGAAAAAGGTCAAGATGCAAAGGTTAGCTTGATAGCAAAATTGCTCAATGTCACACAACCCTCTGTTGTACAAATGCTAAGAAAATTACACGATTCAAATCTTGTCAAGTACAGTCCAACCCACGTTACACTTACCGAAGTCGGAAGAAAAACCGGAATGCAGATGATTAGGAATACTAGACTACTTGAGGTTATGATGAAGGATGCACTGAAGATAGAGATAGATGAAGAAATGGCCTGCGGAATAGAACATCATATGAAGACTATATTTACCGATGCCCTTTGCTCTCTTCTTAGACATCCTAGAAAATGCCCCCATGGTCATGATATTCCTAGGGGGAAATGTTGTACTAGCCAGGCTCACTAAAAGAACAGGTTTGGGATAGCGGATCTCGTTTGAAGGGATATATTTTTTGATCAGACTGCGACCATCGTGATTGTATTGACACTGCTGATACAATTTGGAACCAACAAACTACAAATTACTATAACCTAATTGACCTGATGAAATATAGTTTAAATATTAGGCCAAACTAATTAGGTCGACCTAATTAATGGGCAGAACTTTGTCATTTGAGTATAACAAAGCTATTTTACGTTTACAGCTTCTTGCGGACATTGTTTCTCATAAAATAATACTTGCAACAATTGATATTGCAAAGACAGCTCAACAAGCAGCATTGAAAAATAACCTGACTTTAAGCTCTAGACACAAGAAGTATTAAGAGCGGTGATCAGGATAGATTGAACCAAAAAAGACTTGCTGATGTGTCTGCAATCAAGCCAAGGACAAAACTAGTACTCTATTTTGTAACACTTCTAGCCATTACTAATCTATTTACCCCAAATTCCTTTTTTGTTTATGGTCAGGTGCTCAGCGATACAGATGCACTTATCGTTATGGTTAATGTTGAAAGAATACAAACGCAGCTTTGGCTGACTGAACAAAGCTTAGATAAAAACAATCCTGAAATGGCATTTGCACATGCGTTCATCCCACATACTACAACATTTCCTGCCATAAAGGTTCAGTTGGAAAGGAGCGCTGGAGAGCAATCCACTAAACAGCTTGAATCATTACTTACCGACCTTCCAATTAGAATGAGAACTGGAGAATATTCGCAAGAAGAGGTACGGGAAAGTATAGGACAAATACGCATACTGCTTGACCAAATCTCACAACAATCTATAGGTCCGCAATTTCTTTCTGACAAAGGGATGGTTTCCCAAGCTGTTGTATTTCTCTTACGAGATGCGGTGCAGTCATATGCAACAGCAACAAATTCTAATGCATCCAGCGGATCCGGCGGCAATGGCCCCCAGCAAGCAGTAGATTACGAGAATGCAGTTGGACTCGTTCATATAGCTCATGAAAATTTTCAAAAAACCTTGTCTCCATTAATACAAGATAGTAGAAGAAACAGTGAAATTGAGTCTTTCTTTAATCAACTCGAAACCTCTCTAGCTCAAAGGATGGATAGTCAGTCAATTCTTCGCATCACCACTGCAATCGAAAGGGACCTAGCAGAGGAACTATCTGTAAGCGAGGGCAGTGAGAGCACAAGTGAGCATCAGCAGTATTTCGCTAAAATAAGAACGCTTTTGTCACAAGTTATTTCAGAAGTAAACAATGGTAATTATGAGCAGGCAGATCAATACGCCGTCTCTGCTTACTTGGACAATTACGAATATTTGGAAGCACCAATTGAAAAACACGATCCAGATCTGATGCTAACAATTGAAGAGGAAATGAGAGAAGAGCTGCGTAGCATGATAGAAGCAAGAGAATCTGCAGATTCTATAGAAGTTTTTGCAAATGGTATCCTTACAAAACTTGACAGCGCAGAGCAGCTCTTGAAAAATGACCCAACTTTCAATCAAGGTTCCTCAACGCAAAGTTCTTCTACACTCTTTGCAGACATTCAGGGACTGCAAGCTGGGTTTGGTACTTATACTGGAGAGCGTAGGGACATAGGTGAAGCAGAAGACCCTGCAAAGGCTGCTGTTCGCAACGATATTGATACAATCAGAATGCAACTTGATGAGACACTTCGGCTGCATGGGGAAGGAAACTATGATGGTGCCCTTCTTACCTCAAGGTCTGCGTACTTGGATAGTTACGAGAGTATAGAAATCCCATTACGCCCTATAGATCCTGACTTTACACTTGACATGGAGATCAAATTCGCAGAACTCAGAAATCTGATTCAAGCTCATGCATCCTATGAAGAAGTCGAAGCAAAAATTGTCGAACTTAGAAGAGGCCTTGATGAATCCGAAAGACTAGTATCTGGCACTGGCATCTTGGCACCAACGATAGCATTCTCAACATCGTTTTCTATAGTATTCAGAGAAGGTCTAGAATCTGCATTAATAATAGGTGCTATCTTGACGTACTTGGAAGCATCTAGGAATAACAAATTCAAAAAACATGTATACTATGGTATAGTCATAGCAATTGCAGCAACCGCCGTTACCTGGTTTATAGCTGAATTCATAATAGAGATCTCTGGAGCAAGCCGTGAGCTTATAGAAGCTATTGCAGGCATCTCTGCAGTCGCAGTTCTATTTTGGGTAAGCTTTTGGGTGTTGAATAAGATTGAAACAAAGCGTTGGATAGAATTCGTAAAGGCAAAAGTCTGGAAGGCAACAACTACGGGGAGCATAATGGTTTTTGTGATGCTTTCTTTCTTTACTGTATATAGAGAAGGTTTTGAGACAGTATTATTTTATCAAGCAATGCTTTCATTTGCCAAATATATGGAATGGTATGTTGTTGCAGGCCTTGTTGTAGGCTTGGCAGTGATAGTTGCAACTACAATTGTGGTAAGGAAGCTTGGAAGAAGACTCCCGCTTAAAGTCTTATTTGCACTAACTATGGGGATTGGCGCATACATGTCGATTGCATTTATGGGAAATGCAATACGCGAATTTCAAGAAGTAGGGTATATATCAACAACACACCTTATTGGAACAGTACCTAGGCTTGACATTAACTTGGCCACCATGACCGGCATCCATCCCACACTCGAGACGATCGTCGCTCAAATCGCACTTCTTGCTGTATATGTAGTAGGCTCGTTGTATATATTGATCATTTCGCCGAGACGACAGAGATTGATAGAAGGTGCACGCAAGTCTAGAGGAAATTTGGTTAAAGAAGATAAGAGCACGGAAGAAGGCAAGACTCTCTAGCTAGCAAGTCCAGAGATAGACTGACCCTTCAAGTACAGGCACAGTTCCATAAAGTATGAGTTGGTCTAAACACCATAAAGCAATGTGTGCAGCGGTAAGTTGGATCGTTGAGACCTCAAAAAATGCAAGAATGAGCCTCTGTACCTATTGCGAATAGATCATACTGTTGTTTAGTGCAGAATGATTCAAAGACTGAGATCCTCTGGAGATAATGAAATTCTAAATATCAGAAGAAAAGAAAGAGGAAAAGAGTAACTACGCTTTTTTCCTTGTCATTACTTTTTGATGCTATTGCGACAATATCTGTGTGGCTCTGTCTAGATTAGCGTTTATCATAGCAATATGCTGCTCTATTTGCTCTATCGGAACTCTCTGCGTTATCATCTGCCTAAGATCTTCTCTCAACATTACCTCCGTTTGTTCCATCAATTGTTGATCCCGTTGGGCAAGGGGCGCTTCTATAAATTCATAGTTCTCCAAGTATGCCTCAGTTGCAATACTCTCTGCTCCTTGATAATTTTCTGCTCTATATTCGGCTATTAGTTGAGTAAGCAAAGATTTGATATTGTTTATTATTGCTACAGGATCCTGCTCTTCTGTACCCGATTCTTCACCAGTTAGTTGGCTCTCTGAGAGTCCTGTGATTTCCGCTAGCTCATGTATTATTCCGTTTACTGTAGTTTCAACATTTCCGGGGTCATCTCTATTGGTTACTGCAGTATTCAAGTTCAAAAAGAGCTCATTTACTTCTTCCACTTCGTGGGCCATACTCTGGTTGATATTGCTTGCCGATGAATTGAATATACTCTCAGCTCTATGTATGAATGCTTGCCCGTCTTGGTATTCTGCAATTTCTCTTATTGTGCCGTTTGCAACAGCTTCTTCATATTCGTGACCTGCAATATGCAATAGCCTAGCTACCACACTGGCGTTAAATGCAGGGTTGGTGAGTTCTGAACTTGGTACCAGCGTCTGCACACTATTATCTAACAGCATATTAATGGAATCTATCTGACCTCCGAGTTCTTCTGGTGTAGCATTTGGAACACTGGAAGATAAGTCCTGCAAAGCTACTGACAAGCTTTGGTTAAGTGTGCCATTTTGGCTTACAATCAACTCTTCAATACTTGTATATACTTCTTCGATTGGATGCAAAGCATGAGTCTGTGCTAGCGTGTCATTTCCAGATTCCTTATTGCCAAGTGCTTGATCCAGATGTCCTCTTATCTGCTCTATGCTTGAAACAAATTCGATGAAAGTAACATCTGGTGCAGTCGCTGTTGATGCTGTTGCTGTTTCATTTGCTAAGTTGCTAGTTCCATTGGGGCTAGTTGCTACACCTGTCGTATTCTGATTAGCACTTGCTCCCATTATTGTAGCAGATTGTTGTTGTGGTTGATATGGCACTCCATACGTAAGAGCATATAGGCCTGAGGAAGATAGTAACATCACCAGGACCATAGCTCCGAAGATCCCAAGATATGGGGATCTTAGATTTGTCTTTTTGTATTTGTCCATAATTAGGTTCGCCTAATTAGGCCAGCCTAAGTTTTTAAGAGTTTTGAAAGAAAGGAATAGTAAAACATTGTTTCTCTTGGAGCCTGATTGATTAAATCGCTAAAACGATGTTTTGTCGAAATGGACGATGGTGTTGTATAAATGTGGTGAACTTATAGGGAGAGGTCGTTCAATTGCCCTACAAGTCCACCACCTGGTTAGGGAATTTGTTGCTGCCAGTGAACATCGAAGTTCAGCCATAATGGAGACCAAGGATAGATCAGTGAATCAGAGATGCCAGACGTCCCCACCTTATCCGCCATCTTGTTGAACCTATTCTGCTCATTAATTAGGTTGACCTAATTAGGCTAGCCTAATATTTAAACAATCCTTTATGGTCCATGCTAATTCCATG
>DAINRW010000094.1:0-5148 GCA_036741615.1 Nitrososphaera sp. | reverse complement strand
CTAGATATCATTGGAAGAGAGACATCATATCTATGACTGATTTTGCTGTGGCCGCCTGGAAACTCCTCATAAAAATGCCTGATTGCCATTTCCTGAAGCTTCGAATGAAGAATTCTGCAGCCCAGATGAATATTGAACTCATCTTTCGTTCCACAGTCTATGTAAATTAACTTTATTTTCTTCAGATTGTCTTGATATTTTGCCACCATCCTTGTAGGATCAGATGAGGTCCAGCGATTCCAAACATCTTGATTTATCTCGCCAGTCTTGAGATCAAATGGAAAATCACATCCTAAATACGGGGATTGAGGATTGGGAGAATAGTGAGCTGCCATTCCCAGTATGTTAAGCGCAGTCATATCATCTCGATCCTGGTATTTGTTTGGTTTTTGCCAAAAATCCTCGAACCATTTCTTCGGGTCGCCATGATCCCCTCCAGACCTTGTGTATACTTCAAGAGCCTTAGGAAAGTCAGGAAGGTAGCAATATTCAAACGCCGAGTCTCCTGAATGATCTGCTATCGCTTGAAAGATGTCAGGATGACGCATTCCCAGCACGAATGCACCATATCCTCCAGACGAATGTCCCATGACTGCACGATTCGATACATTGTACTCCTCGTCAATGAACCCAACGATTTCATCAGTGATATAGTCTTCGTACATGCCGGTGGCTGTAGAATTGATATACTGACTGCCCCCAAATTTAGTGAAACAATTTACAAGGACGAGAATCATAGGACTACATTTCTTCTCCGAAATTAATCGATTCATTCTTGCTTCTATTGTTTCACTGAAGGGATCTAGGTTCAGTACAGCCTTACCAAAACTACCAAAAGGAGCTAGATAAATTACAGCGGTGTATCCCTTACTATCAGTCCTGGAGTATCCTGGTGGAACATATACTATTATATCCCTAACATATGGATCGCTGAGAGGATTCGACTTTAACACTTTGCTTTCGAAACGATGAGTTGCTATATGTCCCTGTTGCATTTAATATGAAACAAGAAGACATGGTTCCAGGGGATTAAACTTTGCTGAAGATCTAGTCAGAGGTATGCTCAATACACACAGAAAGAAAAAATTATGACTAACTTATAGTGATTAATCCCAACCAGCTATATCTTTCTCGGCGATTATCCTTGTGGGTTTTATACTCACAAGCACTTCGCCCTCAGCGCTATTTCTTTTTCCATAGAGTTCTGCAACTTCTTTTCCCATATAGCGTTGTGCTATTTTAGTTGCAAATCTAAAAAGCTCAGGTTGTTCACAATGTTGTATTCTTGCAGTGCCGTGGATTACTATATATGAAAAAGGTGGTGTCTGGTCATCTACGCAAATACTTACTCTATTGTCATGTTGAATGTTTCTAGCTTTAACTGATTTACTGCTTGTAGTCAAGATAATTTCATCGTATCCTGTTTTTTCTCGTTCATTCACAGCATCCTTGTGGTTGTCGTTCAATACAAACCAGATTGGAACGATATGGGAGCTTCCGTCCTTATTAGTTGTGGCTAGTTTTCCTGTAAATGTTCCTTGCATAAGGAACTTCTTGATCTCCTCTCGGGACATCGCTGCCATTGATGTTACTTTCATCTTTATTAGTTAAATATAAACATGATAGAGAGAGGGTTTTCGGCAAGAATATCTGAATAAGCTTGCTAATCGTGGGAAAGACAATTCGATCTCGAGAGGGAAGAGATAATACGAAATTTCACTCATGAGGCGACAGGTTTTCAAGTTATTACAGCGAAGAAAGCGCAAGCTACTTCAAATAGCATATGTGAGAAAATCTTCATATGCATACAACATGGTAAGGGATGTGATCTCTGATAGCTTATCTTTGAGGAGAGATCTATAGAACTTCAGGGCAGGGATTCTGTAGTTATTAGCTTTAGAATTTGGTTGAATACGGGGATGCCAGTTGAAAATTCCGAATCCATAACGACTTTCATCAGATAGAGAATTTTGTCTTATATATTAGAAGATCGAAGAGATACCTCTCACATGATCTGATTCATTCTTTTGCGAACAAGAGGAGTTATGTATGAGGTATATTAAACCAAATTCGCATCCAACAATTCCTATAACACTGTAAATCGTACTGTTAACAGAAGTACTATCAAAAAAATATATTCTACATAATGTAGGAATTCTTATACTCTTTATGAAAATCCTGTTCTTGACTGCCCATTTACCTTATCCTCCTTTTAGTGGTGGACGAAGGCGTGAATTCGAGCTAATATCTAGGCTATCAAGAACTTTTGAAATACATTTATGCTCTATAACAAAATCTTGGCGAACAGACAGCATGTACGTCAATGAGTTGAAACAGTTTTGCAAAAGCGTGAGCCTCTTTGAAGCGACTGCACCTACCAACAATCAACAATACTATTTATCATATCCTCACCAGATGAAAAAGCACGGATCTCCAGAAGCTGGCTCGCATATTTCGGATCTATTAAAGAATCAATCTTTTGATATTGTACACGCGGAAGGATATTACCTTGTACAACATATTCCAACATGGTGTGGGATTCCTATTCTTTTAATAGAACACAATATAGAATACTTACTAGCTCTGCAACGCTTCAAGGTAGCATTAACTCAAGAAGAAAAAAATTACTTTTGGTGCGAATATATTAAAACACTGAAATGGGAACAGTTGACTTGGAAGCGAGCAACAGTATGTGTTACGCTTACTAATGAGGATAAAGTAACCATTGAACGACTAGAACCAAACACCAATGTAAGAATGATTCCAAATGGCAGCGACCACAAAGAAGAGCTAGCTGATGCGATTACACCATTGTCAAATGACCCTGAGCATTACATTATGAATAATGCACCTCATCGCTATCCTACTATCCTGTTTGTTGGTAACTTTGCATATGAACCAAATGTCGATGCTGCACTATATTTCTCGAGAGAAATCTTTCCACTAATCCTGAAGGATGTGCCTGAGGCAACATTAATTCTTGTGGGAAACGCCCCACCTCAAGAAATCTGCTCATTAACATCTAATGGCCAAATTGAAGTTACAGGTCGTGTACCTTCTCTAATTCCTTTCTACAAAAATGCAGATGTTGTCGTCTGTCCTTTGCGGATAGGTGGAGGAGTAAAAGTAAAGGTGTTGGAGGCACTGAGGCTAGGGAAAGCAATCGTCAGTACGTCAATTGGTGCCCAAGGCTTAGATCTGTCCACCCATAGTGCGCTAGTCGTTGCAGACAAAAGGACAGATTTTGCACAAAATGTAATTCGGCTTATTCAGCATCCAGACGAGCGTCGCATTCAGGAACAACAAGCATTAGCTTATTCTGCTACTCTGCCTAGTTGGGACCAAGTTACGAACACATTCTCACAGCTATACGGGGAGGTAGTAAATCGGTCGATAAATTCAGCTACTAATAAAGAGAAGAAAAAATATAGTAAAGAAGCTCATAGTTAATTGTCTCGCCAGACTAATACCAAGTTACGGCCTCTCCATACACTCAGCATCAGAGATACGATAAAGTAGAGGTTACTGGTTGGAGAAATTCGACCCAACGTACTTTGGCCAAATCGCGCATATCACTACGAACTTTGACAACGAAATTTTAGTCTTTACGGATTGATACTCAATGGGGCAACCGCAGTAGCGGCGATTACTATCTACTGAAGAGAAAGCACATAACTTGCATCAAGCTTTTTCCTGAGTTCTCTCGATCTATTTCTCACCGTTACTTCTGTTATCCCTGCAGCCTTTGCAATTTCAGCCTGTGTCTTAGGCTTTCTTTCTGAAAGATTCACAATATAAAGAATAGAAGCAGCAATGCTTATTGGGTCCTTGCCAACAGCAAGATTCTTCTTCTGGGCTTGTTCCATAAGTTCAAGTGCTTTCCGCCTAATCTTTTCATCAAAGTCGAGAATGTTCGCTATTTTAACAATATACTTCCGTGGATCTATTAGCGGGACTTTGATGTCAAGCTCTGAGATGATACGTCTATAAGATCTTGCGACTTCTCCTGGCTTTAAATCGCTGATTTCCGATATGTCATCTAGCGTCCTTGGAACTCCGGACTGTCTTACAGCAACGTATATTGAAGCAGCTAGTACGGACCCTATGGTGTCCCCTCGAATAAGACCTCTTTCTTGAGCTTTTCTATATGTATAGGCGGCCTTTTCAGTTACGTGATGTGGCAACCCTAGTCTATCTTTTATCCTAGATAGCATCGAAAAAGCCTGCTGCAAGTTTCTTTCGGTTGGGGAGTGATTTTGGCTTCTGTTATTCCACATCCGAAGTCTTCCCATTCTCATCTGAGTCGCAGAGTCAATTACATTCCCAGATGCATCAGTTGTTTCGTTCCCGATCTTTGTAGATAGTCCCTTATCATGAAATGCAAGTGATGTGGGAGCGCCTGCTCGTGCCCTGATGTCGGAATCCTCACTGTCAAATGAGCGCCATTCTTTTTCTTGCGAAAGTACATTATCGGAAATAACTTCACCAGTATCTTTGCGTATTAATTCACCAGTGTTTGGATCAGCAACTACTAGGTTGGACAAGGAAACAGCATTTGATTTTTTACTTGTCACAATCGTATATGAAATAGAAGGTATTTAATGATAGTAGCAATAGCAATCTTAGTAACTAGGTTTTATCTGATTTAGTCAGGAATAACTGACTTTGCTGAAAGTCAAAAGGAGGGGAAAATTATACAATAGAAATTGAATGCTTTGAATTCTGCGTGATTATCATTTGAGTTTGTCCTAAAGGTTGGACTTGACAGTGTAAGGGTCAAGGAAGCGAAACTGTGTATTACAACCACCATGTTAGGCGTAAAAATCAAATTGATACCTAGCATTACAAAAATAAACTCCGAAAAGAGGCAGATAAAATCCTTGGAGATCTCATTGATACGCACATTAGTGCATTTCTGTATTAACATAACATGACTGTGTGTTCGTCATATTATTCTGTCTAGCCAACGCTTAGAGAAGGTCAAGAACAGGTTAAGTCATCTTGATTGTATAAGTCGATTATATTGGAAGCGAAAAAGATCTATAATTGCTTTAAGATCTTTGGCATTTTGAATCTCATGACTAACCCAACCTGATTTTGGAATAATGTGGTGCGGCATCACATATCCTTCCCTTACAAGTTTCTTAC
>DAINRW010000093.1:2307-5192 GCA_036741615.1 Nitrososphaera sp. | reverse complement strand
ACGATAGGGCAGACGAAGTGCTAGATCTCGCCTATGGCCAGTATCCTGTCCAGACAGAAGCAATTGTCACTAGAATTGCTAGACTTATTTTAGATGGTGAAATAACAAACAGGATATCGGGAGGCGAACTATTGATGCTATTTAGGTCTGTAGGCCTCAAGATAAGGGTCAACACGACAATTAAGGTTCAAGACAATGGCAAGTTCGTCTCATTTTCTGATAAACTCAAGAATCAGCAGAAGAAGGATTCGCCTTGATACTGGGAACATTTATCTTAGATTTTCAGACGATTGATTTTGAGCCCGACGCCAAGATTGCAACAGACATGCTCTCGGAATATCAGATCCTTTATCATTTGGAAAGCTCATTTGCTATTGACCCGCCAGTGCAGAGCCTTGGATGGTCGTTTGCGAAGATGTTTTTGGCAGGTCAATTTGTCGAGAAAATTTACACACATGAGGCTTACAAAATAGACTCATTAAAAGGTAAAAAGGTTGAGGACAAGTTCATTTCCTGGCTTCAAAATGAATTGAAAAATAGAGGGTGCAAGGCCCAGATAAAAATGGCACCTGAAATGAAATCGATCTAGACTCTGCGTCCTCTTCTGCCGCCAGGCTTTCTTGTAGTATCATGCGGGACAGGAGTCACATCGTCTATCCTACCAATACGAAAACCTGATCTTGCAAGTGCTCTGATCGCTGCCTGGGCTCCGGGACCTGGAATTCTTGGACCTACTCCTCCGACAGCACGTACGCGAATATGCAAGGCATTGATGCCCTTTGCCTTGGCCGTTTCAGCTGCTGCTACAGCAGACTTCATGGCAGCATAGGGGGAGGATTCATAACGATCAGCAGTAACATGGCGTCCTCCAGAGCTAAATGAGATTGTCTCACTACCGCTCAAATCAGTAATATGGACAAGCGTATTATTGTAACTGCTAAAAATGTGAGCCACTCCCCACTTTGTTTGGGTAATGTCGCCTGATGTTTCAGACATATGCACTTGAACTTGCTTCTAAAGAGAGTTAAAAATGTTATCGCTTATGGAAATGCATATAGCCCCTATTTTCAAGCATCCGATCTTGGACGGAGACCTTGCCAGAGCCCTTTTGCACTCTACCTATGACGTACAGATCTACACCTGCCCGCTTTGCCGCGGCTTCTGCTTGTCTTATTTTTGTATCCGAAATAGTTGCCACGATCTCGTATTCTTCACCACCATGGAATAGCAACTCATGCGTGTCAAGGTTGTTATCGTGTGCGAACTTATCCAAGCCAGACACAATGGGGATGCTATAAATTGTGATATCGACATCTTCACCTTGGCTTGCCAATTCATATAGAGATACTGCAAGCCCATCACTTGAATCAATTGAGGATGAAAAATACTTTGCGAGTGCTAACCCAAAACGCTGCCGTGGACAGGGCTCGAGTACTGATTTCACAGCTTTTTTTCTAAATATGCTGTTGAAGTCGTCGTTGTGGTTATTATCATCTTTCATTGTAACGGCGTTATTTTGAAGTAGCATAGTTAATCCTGCAGGAGCAAAACCAAACAGCCCAGATACGACAACATAATCTCCCGGCTTGGCTCCGCTCCTTGTTGGAACTTTGAATCTAGGAAAGCCAATTATAGTGCAATCAATAATAAGCTCGCCAGCTTCATTTGTATCGCCGCCCACTATTTTGAGCCCAAATTCCTTTGATGCAATAGCAAACCCCTCGGCAAGCCCTTCAATATTTTGCTGTTGCATCGAGTAGCTGTTCGGTATACCAAGTGAAATTACCGCGGCATATGGCCTTACACCCTTGGCCGCAAAATCGCTTACACATGAGACGACACTTTTTCGTGCAGTCTGCCAAGCTTCCATACCGGGGGGAACATCAGTACTCTCAACCAACATATCGCTTTTAATAACAATTCCCTTATCTAACACCACAACGTCGTCAAGGTTGCTAATACCCAGCTTGTTTACAAAGATACGGATAATTTGTTTTTCATCTAACTTGATCATATACCTTCTGGACCTTTTCGCTCGCCTTCTTGTATATGGCTTGCGCCTTCTCACCTCTGGATTCGACAGATATCCTGATTGCATGTTCGGTGTTTGATGGCCTGACTAGTACCCAAGAGTCTTCATCTATTATTGCCTTGACACCGTCTTCGGTTAATATTGAATACGATTCAGTTTTGAAGATGTCTGGCAGCCTGTCGATTACTGCCCTATGCAGCGAAGATTTAGCAGATATCTTCGATCGTATCTGTGCAAATTGTAATGCCAAATTTAGGCACTCATCAACAGTCTTCTTGTCAAGAGTGGAGATAGTTGCCGCAGCCAAGAGACCATCGCGGCACATGTTAACCTTAGGCATAATAAACCCTGCACTACTGCCTTCTCCACCTGCCTCTGCATTTACATCAAGCATCTTGCTGACGACATTCGCCTCGCCTACCTTTGAGTATGCAACAACTTTGCCATTGTTCTTATGGATGTATTTCTCTATTGCAACACTCGTGTCGATGCTTGTAACAAATTTTTTCAGACCCATCTCTAATCCTCTTGCGATACATAGTAGGAGAGTTGCATCTGGATTGAGTTTTTCGCCTTTTCTGTTGACAACTACAAGTCGGTCAGCATCCAAGTCAAGCCCAAAACCATAGTCTAGTTTGTTTGCAGTTACAAGTCCGCGCAGGTCTGCCAAGTCATCTGCAGTAGGATCTGGACCCCTTGATGATATTCCTGCAATGCCGTTGATGCTGTAGTACTTGTGCCCTAGCTTTTTGAATAGATGCTCAGCATAACCGCATGCTGCTCCTCCAGCTGTATCAATTCCTACTTTGACTGCGGAATTATCACCTTTAGCCACCTCCGCAACAACATCAGT
>DAINRW010000093.1:0-2207 GCA_036741615.1 Nitrososphaera sp. | reverse complement strand
GCTTTATACTTTCGGGCTTCTCTAAATGCCGCAGGAGTCGGCGCAATGCCGAGGTTGTAAACGTCTATACCTGCAGCCATAAGGCTAGCACATACAATTTGAGCAATTATTGGACTTGATGGTCGAGTGTCGCGTGCTACCACACACTTGCCAGACTTGATAAAACCTGCAAACAAGCCTGCAAACCTGTCCACCTCGTGAAGGTTGAGGTCATGTCCATAGATGCCTCGAACTCCTGAGATCGATATTTTCACAAAAGAAATCTGTTCTCAGTGTTATTTATTCTAGCGTGAACCAGTAGATAGAGAGGAGCTAAACTTGCATTTTTTGCCCTCGTAGGTTATTGCCATCAGAGTGAAGTTTCCATACACATATGGCATATTAAAAGGTCAACTACCAAAAAAGAAAATAAATTCACAATATAGTTTTTCTTTCCAGAGGATGGCACCAATTTCGTATAAAAGAACGAATGGACATAAAAACATAGGAAGAATGTAGAGAGGAAGAGAGAAGGGAGGTTAACATCTCTAGTGCCACACGACATGTCTCTTCCCTATATCCCCCTCTCTTTTCTTCCTAAATTCTACGAAATATTCGGATTGAGTTAGAGTTACTACCATTATTATTGCGGCAGGCAGGTTAAATATAGGCAAACTGGAGCATTTCGATCTTTCGAATCAATCTTTCTATGTCTGCAGTATCCTATGCTTTTTCATACTCTAGTTATTTAACTTTCAGAGACTTCTTAATTTGCCTGCGTCTCCTGAAGTATCTCGAATAGTCTTGTCTATAATTCATAATTAATCTTCATCGCAGGAATAATTCTAATTACTCATTCTGTACCTGTTGCTTTGGCTTCACCTTTTTCATATTCCTCTTCTTTTCCCTGACTGTTATGGACCTTGGTGTTGTTCTTTGCCATTCTCTGAATTCAACCAGTCGTTCTCTGAGTTAGTAACCTAGTTGAAGACATACCTATGCCAATGGTTAAAACAACCTAGCATCGAAAGGAGGTGTGACGGCCAAGTCATTGCAAGGTTGACTTAGGATCCCTTTGTATGCTTTTGGTTCCAATCCGCGCCAGATTCTTTTATCTATTTTTAGATTACATTATCATTTTGGAATCGAGTAAATTGCTCGCCCCTCCAATACTCTGTCTTTGCGTTAGCAAATTTTAATATAGTTCTTTATTTTATTTTCACACTTGCATTCGCCGTCAAGAGCATTCAACCATGTTGCTGTATCTGTTACTGACATAGATTCTGCAATGCGATGGTATCGAGACGTAATCCAAATGACCCTTTTGGTTGAACCTACAGAGGTAACTACATATGAAAAGGAGCAGAAGAACTATGATCCTCATCTTGCCACACTTGTAAGGGCGATTTTTGGACCTAAACTTGGAAAGTTTAAGTTTTGTCATATGAGTTCTGCAAATGGTGTTGGAATTGAGCTTTTTCAATTCATTGAACCTGCTTCGGAGTTACGATCCGAAGAAAATAACTTTGAGTATTGGAAAACAGGATATTCTCACATTTGTCTAACTGAACCAAATATCGAAGGGCTTGCAGATCAAATAGCATCAACTGGGGGCAAACGAAGAACGGATGTGATGGAATTAGCCTCTGGCTCTGGCAAGAAATTTTGCTTCTGCGAAGATCCTTTCGGGAATGTAATTGAAATCTATTCACATAGCTATGAAGAGTTTTGGGCTAACGCTCAGCGGCTCTCTTGAACTGGTTTTTTAGTAACTCGTCAGTTAGGCTCAGTTGTTTCCTTTGATGTTATACAGATAGCTGTTTTTGATCATCAGTCATTCATTCGGTCAGAAGTTTCTATCTCTTCAATTTCACATCAAGTACACGCATTGCTTCCTCGCTTAGTTGGGGTCTTTGCTCCTAAATTTCTCGGCTAAAGCAGGGTCTACCGTCTTGGCGAATTCATCCAGCTGTTCGCTAAACATATCTTTTTTGATTTTCTCTAAGTCTTCTTTTAACAATTTATTCATGGCAAGTTCTGTGTTATCATACCTTGGCGCTCCCTGATGCATCGGCGTGTTTTGTGATAATCTTGTCGAGTAACTCTGTTTGAAGTTGCAGGCGTCGATTCGTTTTGGATAGTCCTCGACCACAGGGTTACGAAACTTGAGCGAAGCATAATAATAGGTGAGAATAGGATGGAAGAAAAGAGCGCCCTAGTAGCTCAGC
>DAINRW010000092.1:0-5219 GCA_036741615.1 Nitrososphaera sp. | reverse complement strand
ATCAAGAGCTGAAGAATCGGCAAATGATGAAATGACAATCAGTATTTTGCCATCTACTGCAAGGAGGGGTAACGCCGAATTAACAAAATGAATTGTTGTTTCTATGCCCTTAGGACCTCCATGTATAGTAGGATCCAGGCTGCTGTTGTTGTTATTGCTATTGTCGCTATTGTTGCTGTTGTCTCCATCGTCGTTAGGTAGGTATGGCGGATTGCTCACTATAAGATCAAACTTGCCGCTACCAAATGCTGATCCTGCATCGCAGCAAACAAGTAATACCTTCTCCGATGGTGTCTGCAGCCTGCAGTGTTGCAACACCTTGAGATCAATATCTGAGCCAGCTACGTAGGCATAATTTTTTGCAAGTATGGTGAGCAAGAGGCCAGATCCTACTCCTATCTCAAGAGCCCGCCTGCCATTGTAATGTTCAATGCAATCTGCTAACAGAAATGTATCCTCAGATGGAGCGTACATTTGATGATATCGACTCTGCCATTCGGATAAGATCTCTTGGTTCGATTTGATCTATTTTTCTGCTTCCGTAGCGGGCAACATCAATATTAATCCCTATTTGAGCAGCAACAGAGGACGCTTTCTTATTACGCCTTGAGAATAGGAGGTTGATATTTTTTACGACCTCTCTGCTAATAGTGTTGATAGGAGTAATCCTGATGATCAAAGATTCTACCTTTGGTTGCGGCTCAAATGATTCTTTTCTAACCTTGAACAGTTTTTCTATAGTAAAGCAGTGAGCTGCAAGTGCGGATATTGCCCTATAGTTCTTGCTACTGGGCTTTGCGACGAGCTTATTTGCAAACTCTTCTTGTACCATTACTATGGCTCTATCAAAGTTTTGTGTAGATAGCCATTCAATGGCATCTCTGCTCCTCGAATAGGGAAGGTTTGAAACAAAGATATCAAAGAAAGGCATATCCTTGGTTTTGAAAAGGTCGGCTTTTACTAGTCGTAGGTTATCAAAATATAGCAATAACTGTTCTTGGACTTTTTCATATAGATTGACATCAACTTCATACGAAATCACTTGTTTGGCATGTCTGCATAGCTCCGTAGTAAGGATGCCTTGACCAGTGCCTGCCTCAAGAACAACCTCATCTTTGCTTATGTTGGCAGCCGAGACTATCTTATCAACGATCCGTTGGTCAACAAGCATATGTTGACCAAGTGCCCTTGTAATCTTGTTGTCTAATGGCAATTATTTTCTAACAAAAAGATTCATTCTGGCCTGTCCCATTATTTCTTCAATTATTCTCTTGGCTACGAGCTTGGCAGGATCCCTTAGCCCTACCCTGTTCTGAAGATCAGAAAAGGTTTCAAACTTTTTCTTGTCTCTTTCCTTAATTATTGTCATCATATACGTTTTACCGATGCCGGGGATAAGCTCCAATGCATGTATCCTTGGGGTTATTGGCTGTGCATTGTTGATGTAATTGACGAACCGTTTTTCATTGGCAATCACTACCTTTTCTATTATGTTTGCCAGCTCGTTCTTTGCAGATTGTGAAATATCGTTATATTCTAGCCTACCAAGTACACTTGACACCTTCTCACGGGTCTCCCTGCCTATGTAAAGACGCTCGCCTATTTCGACCGTGGCGTTTGGGATTCCCAAAAGTTCTAGCAGAGTTAACCGTTCCTCTCCTATTGCCTGGATTATGACACCTTCTCTGCCCCTAACTGTTATGGACTTTCCCCTTGGTGTAAAGTCAAGAACGTATGCATACTCTTCATATTTCCTTGGTTGGCTGTGCTCTGCCTGGCTAAAGTGCCCAGTATCCGCAGCATGTTGTGTAGAAGGCGCAGTTGGTGGTGACGGTGGTGATTGTCCGGACAATGTTCAACCCCTATTACGGGAGAGTGAATATTTAACTTTGAGTATCTTCAGCCTTTAGAATATTTAGCATCTTTCCTAGTGTGTCTGTCAGGATTAACTTCTTCCATCCAAAGGTAAATGCTCTCAGCTCCTCAAGCGAAGTTGGCATAATGTTAACAATTTCCACTGCTTCCTCCTCTGTTAAGTCGCACTGCTCTATCAGTTGGCGTGTCATCGTCTGTGCTTTTTGGGAGTCGACATTCGCAAATTTCTTAACGTAGTCGGCAGTCCACCTTTGGATCTGATCCATGTCGTCCGGCTTGACGGATTCGAGGATTTCTTTTACCTGTGGTAACGTAACTATTTCTTTTTTGACTATTTCTGTCATTGTTTTATGGTACCTCTGCAGACGTTGCTGCTCCTGCCCGTGACATCTGTGGAGTACCTGCAAGCAGTTTGATGTGGTTGAACTTAGTCTGTAGTATCTTTTTCTTGTTGCCAGTCATCACCGAGACTTTCAATGTGCGCCTTCCAACTTCTTCAACGACTCCTATCTTGCCATGGAACCTCCGGTGAGGAGTCGTGTTATGCTCTCTTGGATCAACATCGACAACAACTTTGTCGCCAACCTTGTATTCGTAGAGGAGATATGATATACCTCTAACTACATTGCCTTTAGTCAGTACTGAGCGAGACTTTACCCTGGTACCGTGCGAGTGTGGCATGGCAGTTCAGTGCTATAAGCCTTAATTTAAATTATCTAGCCTCGCTGACATCTGAGATACCGCTGTTTGATAACGTAAATAGGATTTCTCTCTCGGCATGATAGGGACTGTCAACCATCCTCGCAATGCGATTCTTGCCCGAACGCTTAAGATATATTCTATAAGTACTAGTGTGGGCCAGTACATGGCCCCCTACAGGCCTGACCGTGTCTCCAAAGTATGCGTCTGGAGCCGCTTGAATCTGATTTGTAACCAAGACAGCCACTCCGTATGTTTCTGCTATCCTAACCAATATGTGCATAAATCTGTTCAGACGCTGCTGTCGCTCAGATAAAGTCGCGCGACCGATGAATTCTGCTCGATAGTGTGCAACTGCAGAGTCGACAATTATTAGTCTAGCATTGTTGTCTTCAATAACAGAGCCTGCTTCTTCGATAATAAGCTCCTGGTGGGCACTATTATACGCCTTGGCCACAATTACATTTTCAAGCGCCTTTTGAGAATCAAGCCCTCGTGCTTGAGCAATAGAAACTATTCTTTCTGGACGAAACGTATTTTCGGTGTCGATATAAATCGCCTTTGCAGCAAGTCCACCTTTTGACGCTGACTGCTGCACCATTAAGCATAAAGTGTGACAAAGCTGAGTCTTGCCAGTTCCAAATTCTCCGTAAACCTCAGTAACAGCCTTTGTCTCGAGACCGCCCCCTAACAGATCATCAAAGCTTTGAGAGCCTGTTGATATGCGATCCTTACGTCTGTTGTATAGGCTCGTCGCGGTTACAAAACTCTTGTCTATCATTCCCAGATCCTCAAGCATGATTCTGGCCTTGTTGCATATCTCGACTGACTCATCCATCTCCATTCCTGTGGATTCTGAAATGTCTACAGGACCTCTTACGAGAAGATCTCGAATCGATCTAAAACCTGCCTCTCTGAGGCGCTTCTCAGTGGCCGGCCCTATCTCCTCTATGTTATAGAGAGCCAACTTGTCTGAAACTGCATCCTCCGCAGTCAAATGAATGTACCAGTCTAGCTTGGCATGTGTTCCTAATTAGCATTGATTTAAACTAGAAAAACTCTACGATTGACGTGTAGGAGCAAAATATATATCTTTGTTCTTTCTGGTCTACTTAAGAATAAAGATATGATGGAAAGCAAGACGTTAGTTGCGATGGCTCTTGCGACTATCATCGCTGTCTCCGTAATTACATATATTCTACCCGCAGCGAGTGCACACGGTGTCCAGGCACAGCTTCAAAGCAGATTCGTACGAATTGATAATGAACAATTCTCAGATCAGACCCTAAATACAGGTGAAGACTTGACTGTAACCGGTGAGCTAACAAGTTTGGTAAATAGACCACTGAGAGCTTGGCTATCACTATTCAGCGAATCGGCAAACGCAGGCAATAGATGGGAGTTCTTGGCTCGTGACCCACCCGGCAACATATTTGATATTCCTCCCGGAGCAACGATTCCCTACTCGATTACCGTAAGAGCGCTTGAACCAGGTACATATCACGTACACACACAGCTCAACGTAGAGCATGTTGGACCAGGTCTTGGAAGGGGTGCGACAGTCAGCGTCACAGGAGAACCAATACTGAAGCCAATTCCATATTCAAACATTATCTATCAGTGTATAATCATCGGCGTTGGCCTTGGAGTAACGTTCGCAACGAGACCGTGGCAAGTCATCTAATAACGCCACCTCCCTTTTTCCTTTTAATATAATCATTAAACGTTCTTAGAAACAATATAGCATAAGCCAGACTTGTCCTTAAATAGAATAGGAGAGGAAAAAGAAGATGATTATTACTGCTTGTTAGGTTGTTGGCGTTGTTCTTGCTTCACCAACTCGTACTTTGAGGTATACCCTCGCGGGTTTATCATCATCCCTTCATAATTAAAAGTTGACGAGTTGCCCACTATCACGGTAGTTATCATCCCCAACATGTCTTGATGCTCCAGCATTCTATCCAAAGTGGTCACAACCAGCTCCTGGCTATCCCGATAAGCACCCTTGATTATTGCGATGGGAGTATCTGGCTTTCTGTACTTCAAAAATATCTCTCTTGTGTCTCTCAGCTGATGAACTCTTTTCTTACTTGCAGGATTGTATATGACAGTTACATAGTCGCCCATTGCTGCAGCCTCGACACGTTTGACTATGATGTCCCATGGAACCAATAGATCGCTCATGCTTACAACTGCAAAATCCGTCATCAAGGGTGAACCCACAAGGGCAGCGCATGAATTGAGCGAAGATACACCTGGAACACACTCTACATAGATGTTGTTATCCTTATCCTCTCTACTCCAACCCTTTTGAGCCAAGATCTCATATATGAGCCCAACCATGCCATAAATGCCGGGATCTCCTGATGAAACAACCGAAACGACCCTTCCCTTTTCTGCAAAATCGATCGCTTGATTGGCTCGGTCTACTTCCTGAGTCATAGCATAACGGTATACTTCTTTACCTGCTATTAGATCCTCAACAAGGCTAACATACGTATCATAGCCTATAATGACCTCACTTTCCTCAATGACTTGCTTTGCTCTGTACGTCATATGATCATGGCTGCCCGGCCCTACTCCAACAACATACAACTTGCCCTTCTTCGAGCTCATTCTCGCATATGATTGACAATTTTGACCTT
>DAINRW010000091.1:0-5280 GCA_036741615.1 Nitrososphaera sp. | reverse complement strand
CTGCCCCATATCGCTAGCGATAATTTATAAGGGATAATTGCCTATATTATATATGAAATTGATCAGCCAAAAGAGATCCGAGTCGTCAGGTCTATCTTTTGAAGTTAGAGCCACTACTGCTTTAGGTATTTCAATAGTAGTGGATGCGCTTGATTATATTGGCGCTCCAATCTTTGCGCTTCCCATTGTTGGTGACGTTGTTGACGCAGCCGTGATGACCGTATTGTATCGTCTAACAGGTAGCAAGACTTCTGCAGCTATTAACTCTCTAGAGTTCATACCATTTATCGGCGATATGATACCGGCCTACACAATATCCACACTATTATGGATTCTCAGAGAATCATCACATAGGAGAAAGCAAGAGAGAGGTCTTTTGACAAGTCAGCTAAATCATACAAGTTCCATTAATAGAATTAATGGCAATATTAAATATGAAAATAGCGCTGATCATCGTCACAATACCCAAGAGAGTTTTAGAACTAAAGCTGCACGGCTTTACAGCACCTTCAGAAGTAGAGCATGACACTGAGAGCAGCTCGCATCACATACTATAGCTCAATATCAGATATTGCGCCATTTAGGAAATGCGTTTCAAAAGGCTTTGAGAGTTGATGTGTTGTGCTATCCACGACTTTGTTATTACTCAGTCATTTTTCAGCAGCTAGAACCCCATGACACATTTTGACTTACTTTTTTATAGATTCATTTATGAATACCTTTATTCGAAGAGTGCGCCTAAAGTGTGCGTAGATTGTTCCCCATTTTCATGTTATTTATCGGATATGTATAGTTGAGCAGGAAATATGCAGGAACATCCTAGGATCATTACTTCAGTGGCTCCCTATGTAACTATTGCCAATGCACTGCAGGCCATCGAGCTTGCTCATGAAGATGGTTTTTCTGGAATAGAGCTCAGCGAAGATCATCTTCATTGTCTTGTGCAAGTCAAGCCAAAGTGCATACAATTGATGCGCGAATACAGTGCAGACAAGCGCATGATCAATTCTCTTCACAGGACGCTTTTCCGTCCAAGTATTGATTCAGAGAACCAAGCGGAAAGAAAATGGGCGGTACAATACGCATGTAAAACGTTGGACTATATGGAAGCTGGTGGAATTCTAAGAATGGTTATGCACAGTTTCAGCGATTTACCTGCTTTTTTTAATGCCAAGGCAGAACGAGCTAATAAAGTAGGATATGTTCTTGGCTGTAGTGTCGTTCAAGTCTATGGAATCTTGGCTCCTGCACTAAAAGCATACCGGCAAATGAGAAAAGAAAAGATAGAGACATGCTTTATGCGGTCGCTTGCAGAAATTGCAAAGTATGCTGCAGAAAAGAAAGTCGGGGGAAAACCCATAGAAATCGTATTCGAAGAACATTACTCAGATGCTATTGATTATGACAGTATTCCATATGGAAAAGGAAATTTTGCTAATGTGATCCGAGGCGTTGATACAGCACATCAGCTAATAAGAACAGGACAAAATACAGACCTCTCCGATATATCTGAGCCAATTCACTTCCATGCAGTTGATACAAATGGCATAATAGATGATCATAGGACATTAGGCAAAGGCAAGGTAAGTTTCGAAGATAGTTTATCGCAGATCATCAGACGGAAGTTGACAGATACTCTTGTAATAGAGAATGGTACGAGGAAAAGCGCACTAAAGTCCAAAATGATATTGATGTCTATGATAAGAAAGTGTTAATAGTAATCAGCATACAGCAACCTTCTTCTTCACAAGATTGAACTCCTTTTTATTCGTCAACTTTATTGCAAAGATGATAGGTAGGCTGGAAGTATCACCGCCAGAATCTGTGTTATTGAACGAGATAACTGACTTTTGAGGAAGAGGAAGTAAAATGATAGACTAAAGAATCAGGAGGTATAAAGAAGACAACATATGAGTGACCAAAAGGACAAAACTCCTGACCAAGTGGCAGATGAAGATTACAAAGTGGCTCCAACAAGTGCAGATGAAGAGAGAATAAAGAAACACCAAGCTTCTACGGATAGCAAAGAGCAACAAGCAACTGGTGAGAATTACCAGTTTCCTACTGACACAAAGGTAGAAGAGGAGATGAGAGAAGGAGTAGAATAGAACACATAATGCCATTCTATTAACATGCTAGAAGCAACTAATAATGAAATAATAAACTAGGCAATTACCGAGGAAATATCGAGATAGACTCTGAACTTGTGGATAGAACCAAAGTAGAAGTATTCTATGGGCAATGCACCTAGATTTCTGCGAGCCTGCACAAAAATTCTCTAGAAGGTAAAGGTAGTAGTTAGAAGCTCCAATTTGGAAGATCCTTCCCTACATTCACCGGAGATACTTCAATTACAATAATGATATGCTTTTTTGGTTCTGATTTTATTGAAAGTTTTCCAAACGTCAAGGAGTTTGATAGAGCTCTTCAAGTATCAGCAACAGTTCAATAAGCAATAGACGGTAGAAACGGTCCTAAAGGCTCCACATAGTTTCCAACTGTCATTAGATTAGCAGGCCAGACAATACGGAACCCCGCATCAAGTAACCATCGGATGAGATCTGAGTTGCGACCTGGGACGAAGAAGCCAGGACCAAGGATTGAAGATGAGTTTGCTATAAGTGCCTTTAGAACTTCATTCGTCTTAGCAACCGCATGACCAAAAAAACCTATACCCGCAGCATAACCTGAAATACCATCAGTACTGTCAATAGCAACACTGGCTACTCGCTGATCTATAGCGTGTTGCAACTCTAGTTCTCTTGAAAATCCATGAATTGATACGCAGATCTGATTGCATGCAGAAATGTCTCGGAGTTCAGCTGCACGGATGTCATACTTCTTTTGTAAAGTGCTTGGTGAGGGGCTTCTTCCCTGCATGAGAAATAGAGGCTCGCGTAATGCAAAACCACATTTAGTATAAAGCGCAAATGATCGCAAATGGCTAGGCGACTGAATGAGACGTACTTGATTATAGTCACGCTTGCGTGCTTCCATAAGCGCGGCCTCCATCAGTGCTCGGCCAACTCCTCCTCCTTCACCAGAGGGGTCCACAGTAAGCGGACCAATGGCTGCTACAGGAGAAGGGGGGAACTTATGAACGAATATGCTGCCCAGAATTTTTCCCCCTCGTTCAGCCACATAACCCTGTGAATACGGATTGGCAAGTAATGTCTTGATCATTTCTACAGCGAAATCAATAGACGGCTGTTCAGAGGGGTAACCGTGAGCCGATGAGACTGCCTTATGTGCTTGAAAGCCTATTTTACCACATATTTCCGCATCAGTGTGTTCGATTGATCGGATAGTCAAGCTCATAGCAAGTCTTTATGGAAATATACTAAAAATATTACTTTTAAAGATAATGTTGATGGACATAAGGCCGTTAACAACCATCACCACTCTGAATATTGACGAAGTTACTATATTGCCACTGGGCCAACGAAATATTATAGAGAAAAAAGCAGACGGCAATAGCTTGGTAATTGTAATATGAAATTAATGACAATAAGGCTCTGGAACAGTAAAAATGACATCCCAATCATCTCCAAATTCGTTTTCTTTTCCCTTTGATTTTATTGAAAACTCGCTAACTCTAGATTTAGATATTGTATTGTCAGTCATTCTTAGAACTGTAATAATTACCACATTTGTCTTCCTAGTAATACGATGGATGCATCACAAGGGTACAGGACAACTGAGCATGCATGAACTCCTAATCATAATCGGTCTTGGTTCTGCCATCGGCGAGCCTATGATATATATTCAAGAGCTGACACTTACACAAGCTTTTATAGCTATTATAGTAGTAGTGGCATTATTCAAACTCATTGATTACCTCACAATAAGAAGCAAGCGGTTTGAAAAATTCGCTGAAGAGGATCCTACGTTGCTAGTCAAAGACGGCTCATACATTGAGGAAGGATTTAGAAAGGCTAGAGTAACTAAAGGTGAGTTTCACGCGCATATGCGTACTAACGGCATTAAAGACATATCAGAAGTAGAAGAATCATACCTTGAAATTACAGGACAAATCAGTTTCATAAAGAAAAAAACTATGCAAGAAGATGTCCAGCAGTGACAAAAGATATAACCAGGCAAAAAAATCACCAATAGGCGCCTAGCCAGCAGAGCATACTTTTACGAATATACGCCCCATCCACAGTTCATCTGTCAGCCTTTATGGATTGCTATCAATTTTGCCTCTAAACTCATTTAGGACATGTGGGCGGGTATTTTCATAAATTACAAGAGCGTTGCCAGCGGGATCGCGGAACGTGCAACATGGGCCTGGAGGAATTTCAATTCTATTTTCTTCTTTCCAACCTTTAGATTTCAGCTGTTCGATGGCACTATCAAGATTTACGACTTGATATATCAACATCACGTCATTCTTTTGTATATGATCAGCAAGCAGAACATATGGCTTGTCGGCGCTGGAGAGCGCTATACATGCCACCCATGCTCCATATGCATGTATTTTCCAAAGTAATTTGCCTCCAAGAACCTCTGTATAGTATTGCACTGAAGAATCAATATCAGGTGCAGGAACATACAAAAAATCCAGGGATTTGAACATAATGTGTGTATCCATGTTGTCCTATCATAAATTTCTAAGCATAGACTGACAGAGCAATACGGACACCATATTTTCTAATACTGTCTGCACTGTCTGCTCTAGCAAATGGATGTGTCTACTATCACATGGACAAAAATATGGACAAGATTGCATGACGTAGTAGTAAACTTTGCCAGAAACTCACAAACACACATCAACTTACATGGTTGTAGTAGAATGTAGTGATATTTACACAGTAGATAAAAGAGAAGATGAGTCTAAAGATCACATCTATTTAAATCTAAAATATTTTTCATTGGTATTTATCTAAAACTCGAGAATAAGCTAAAACTTTCTTGTTTGCAAATACTTCACAAAGCACTATCTAGATTTAGATTTGATTGCCTATTGGGACCTAACTTTTAATTACATTTCATTATACAGCCTTAACCAAATATGGACCACATTCTTGCAAGAATTAGAGGAGTGAAAATGGAAGACGTTAAAAGTATGTTAAAAACAGACGCACCTAAGCATGCCGAGCAAGGGTTAATTCTAAGACACATATGGCGCAATACGGATGATCCTGATGAGATCTTGTTTATTTTTACCACTCCGGATCTAAACCGCGCAAGAAAGTCTATTGAAATGGTGCATGCAGAGATACTCAAAGAAAATCCAAATGCAAATTTGCCTCAAATGCTGTTTTTGAAAGGTGAATA
>DAINRW010000090.1:0-5319 GCA_036741615.1 Nitrososphaera sp. | reverse complement strand
CCGTTGTATGGCAGGAGGCAGAAAACCGATTGCATACACAAAAGGCGCTACTCTGTCTTCTAATGAAAGCAACATTGTAGTTATTGTTTTGCGGAAGCCCTTCTGCGTCTACTATACCAAAATCCAGCGACTGCGATTGCTACTCCTATAAGTATGAGGGTGATGATAGTAAATGCGGATGATAGCTGATCTGAAAAGTCGCTCCACGCTTCTCCCAGATAATATCCTATAAGCGTCAAGATAACACACCATAAAAGCGAGCCCGCAAATGTATAGCCAACAAATTTAGGAAGATTCATACGGCTAATTCCTGCAGGTATCGAGATTATCTCACGAATTCCCGGAATCATCCTTGCTGTAAATACTGCAACTGGGCCATATTTTTCAAACCATCTCTCAGCCTTTTCGATCTCTTGTTCACTTACCCTAACTCGTTTGCCAAAGCGCATGATTGCAGTCCTTCCGACTTTGGCAGATACAAAATAGATTAGTACTGCTCCTACCGTCGACCCGAGTGCACCCACACTCGCCATCCCGATTGTATTTTCAAGTCCAAGTCCTCTATTCTGGGCCGTAAAACCCACAAGTGGAAAGATCACTTCACTTGGAATAGGTGGAAATATCACTTCAAGAAAAGCTGCTGCGAAGACTGCAGGGTAGCCATACTCTCCTATCAGGGCACTTATTGCATCTACTATGCCGCTCAAAACTCCAGCTGACGCAAAAGCCACAGGGATGGTAACAGCCATTGCTACTATTTCCTAATGATACAGGGCATATATTTGATGTACATCGCAAACTACTTTGGCTTACCCTCCCTCTCCCCACAGTGCCTGCCCCGTTATAAACTGCCATATGTGAGCTCAAGAATATTGACATGCAAGAACCTGTGCGTTAGATTAGTCCCAGATGGAGGTAGGGTGCAAAACCCATATCAGAAGGGGCTAAGGTACTGCCGTAGATGTGAAGTGTATTTTAAATGCAACAATAGCCACTGTGTTTGCTGCGGGCTTCATCTTCGATTTACGCCCGTCCACCCTCTTACAAAAGTAAAAACCTGAGATCTTAGAACAATATTGAAAGTTAGAAAAACCTCTCTCGCTCAGGTGTAAGTTAGTATTAACTTGGGGCGTGATATTGACGTCCTCTAGCATAGCCGATCCAAGTTGCACCTTGTAGTACAGTAAGTATGTAACCCCTAACTGACAATATTCGTTTGGCTAATATGTATCACTTCAAAGGATTTGCTCTCTCATCGGTCAGTGAAATTAAAATACTGGTATCTTTTCAAAGATTCTCCGTATGGCAAAGGTAATGGCCGGTAAGGCTTCAGATGTCGAAGAGGGCAAGATGACGCATCTCACCGTAGGAGGCAAGGAGATACTCATAGCGAACGTGGAGGGTCGGTTCTATGCTATAGGCAATGTGTGCACTCATGCTGGAGCGGAGCTTCATGAAGGAGAGCTGAATGGAAAGGAGCTGATTTGTCCTTGGCACCGTGCTAAATGGGATGTGACCACTGGCAATTTAGTCTGGTTCCCACAAAAGCTGCGGGAGCTTGGCCAACACAAGGTAACAATCGAGGATGGTACAATGTACGTAGAGGTTTAATTAAAATCCATTTTTTTCTTTATGTCTGAAATGATTTTTGATTAGCAGCCTTTAGTGGGTAGTATCTCACCAGTATGATGTTGCGGTTCTATGGTGACTCGTAAGGTTGTAATGGCCTATGGCATATCTGTGATTTAAAAAGATTATCCGTTTGTAATACTCTTAGATTGGTTTCATTTATTATGTTCCATCACACTGATTAAACCTACTATAGTCCGATTATATGAGCAACTCGGCTCCGCTTCAGTTCCAATAATAATAATAATAATACTTCTAAGAGAATTGCATCATTTCTATGGGCAAGTCAAAAATCTAAAGTGGCCAACTTTACTTTTTATTAGAGGTAGGACAAGAGAAAGAATAAAGTGAAATATACTTGGAATTAGGGGATTTCTTATCATCGCTGCCCCAGACCGTGATTAAAGGCGAAACTATTTCTCTTAACGATAATGTCGTCCGGAGGATATTCAAATTTGCCAATCTAAATAAGAGCGATGTATTCTACCACCTTGGTTGTGGAGAAGGTAATGCTGTAGGCATCGCAGCCAGAGAATTTGGTGTCAAAAAATCTGTAGGTGTGGAGGTTGACAAATCTATATCTGATAAAGTTCAAAGGAAAATTGCTGGGATCGCAAATGCTCACGTTATAAATGCAGATGTACATAAAGCCGATATTTCTGATGCAACAGTTTTGCTATTCTGGTTCAATGAGTCAGACATCGTAGATGCTATGACAAAACGATTTAAGAAAGAGCTGATGGATGGTGCAAGGGTAATAACCATATGGGCTCCGCTTGGCATGACGATTCCAGATAAAGTCGATTTTCCATTCCTGATTAACAAAAAACCGTTCAGACAAGCAAAGACTATACAGCAACAGATAAGATCGATATATGGAACAAATTGTATTGACTTTACTGCTTCATGGCTCCTTGCAGAAAGATACATTGATGCACTTGAAGTTACAGCTCCTGCATACAGGCGGTTTGTCAATATACTACAGAGTATGGTAATATGGATAAACGCTTGGAACATGAACGTTGCATGCGAAGATGAAGTTCCACCGCCAGTCCAGACATACCTCGGAATACTGAAAACATTCTTCAACATAGACATGTCTAGCATAATAGAAAAATAGCTCTGCTGCCGTCACCTAGTATGGTAATAAAGGGACGCAAAAATAATCCATCAGTAGTACAATATTATTACTAAGATTGAAATAATGAGGTTGGAGAAGCATTGCTGCGTCCTTTCCATACTATAATGCGTATGAAAGGCCCGTTATCAGCATTATTATTAGTGAAAAATGAAGCGTGTAGAAATAGCGATAGACTAAGAACTTGGTGCTGTGTAGAATATGAGAACAAAGAATAAGAACAAAGGAACGTTGAGTTCAGATGCTGAAGCATCATTTTCTCTGATTGTTGCCAGAATAGTATATGGAATAAATTGGTTTAATATATCTGCAATATTCCCACTCATTGCATTAGAGTTTGATAAAGATGTTTCTCTGCTTGGTTCTATGTCTGCAGCATTTTTCATTGGGGTGGGCTTATTCCAGATTCCAGCAGGTATTTTTGCTGCAAGATTCAATCCTCGAACTTCTGCTATTGTAGGAATAATGATCACATCCGCGGCTGCTCTTCTTTGTGGATTAGTTGTCTCGTCGTCGCAGCTAATCTGGCTTCGATTCATGGTGGGATTTGGAATGGCCTTCTTTTTCAGCTCGGCCGTGATCCTTATCGCAAAATATGGTAAAAGAGGATTTCCTGGTTTCTCTATAGGTATTATGAATTCTGCGCATTCAATGGGTGGAATTATTGGCATATTTGCGTGGATAATTATTGCACAAATGGTTGGGTGGAGGCCCAGCCTTATCCTGAGCGGTGTATTGGGTTTTGGGACTGCCTTGTTCATGATTATGACTATTCCAAAAAGCAAACTAATTGTCGATGGTGATTCTAAGGTTGACGATAATAGTTATGAGCCAACAAGAAAAGGACAAGAATTCAATATTTTTGCTACTTTAAGCGTGTTATCAAACCGTACTTTAGTCTGTCTCGGCCTTATTCTCGTTGGCATTCAAGCAGCTTGGGCTGTAGAGTTAACATTCCTTGTGATATACCTAGAGAACCTTAGATTTTCAGTGCAGTTTGTTGGAATCATTGCAAGCCTGCCATTGGTCTTTGCCATTATTTCTGCTCCATTAATTGGACGATTTTATGACAAAGCAAAGGACACAAAAAGAGTCGTGGTTATCTGTGGAATAGGAACGAGCATCGCTATAGCTGGACTGTCCATTGATAACCTATATACGATCATTACATCCGTCATACTTACAGGATTTTTTTCAGGTGGTGCCTTCACTGTGGTCTATGAAAAAGCTCGAACAGTTCTGATTAATAGTGCCGCAGATCTTAGAAGTACTGCAACATCGCCTGATATTGATACCAACGAGAGGAATTCCGCTGTGAGAAAAGAACATTTTCTCAGTGATTCTTCTTATTTTGATACACTAAAAGTTGCCTGGGTAAATGGATTATCACTTATCGGGGTATTGTGGACACCGCTTGCTTTTTCATATTTAGTTGAAGAGACTAGCTATGGCTTGGCTTGGATAGTATCCGCAGCTATAACGGCAGTATTCGTAATTACTCCGATAAAGTTCTTGAAATGAATCTCAATGAACTGGGGATGGATTAGAATCTCTCTCTTTATTCGACCTATTCAATGCTATTCTTCTCTTCCAATGTCTTTTCAGATATTATGAATATAATTCGTTTGGACCAACAAAGGGATACATAAGAAATAAGAAATAGTTCGAAAAGAGGATACAGAGACTGTTATAATAATATTAGCTCCGCTGAGCTACAATGTCCTGTTTAACGAACTAGGGTTTCCAAATGTTAGCTTTTTTGTTCCATACAGGGAGGTAATGTGCCGTTGTGCTTATTACGATATTCGTTGAGGAGTTGTTCTTTTACTTTATCTGCAGATTCAATTATGGCATAACTGAACCTCTTTGCCTTACTGAGGCAAGGATCTGATAAGCTTGCAAGCATGGATCCTCTCAGGTTCGGACTGCTACCGATAAATAAAATCTTCATACCGGCGTGTATCTTGTAAACTCCTTCCGATTCTGCAATATCAGTAATATTTTCTCTGTCAAAATCAAGCCAAGCAGACCAATCTAACGGTTCTATCTCTTCATCATTCACATCTTTGAATTTTACCTTGTACTTCTTTAAGTATTGCTTTTTGTATCGGATATAGAAAAACCTTAAGGAGATAATTATGCCCTGGGATACAGGCTAGGCGAGTTATGCATTGAGAGAAATTGTGACATGATCAAATGTTGAATAAGGTGTGCTTTTTCATGCATATCATGCAATTGCCCATAGATTCCAATTTACTTCTATCAACATTTACATTAACGAAGCTCCTTGTCAATTAAATGGAATGATGACGCAAGATGTACCAATTATTTAATAAAGTCATTACAGCAGAAAGTATAGACGCGCTTAGCAATCACGACTGGTCAATTTGCAAGATTAATATCTTATATAAAAATCTTCTATTTTTGGTCGAAGGTAAGGAAGTCTGTAGATAAAAATTCATATTGTCATGATGTATTAATTATGTACGTGCAAATTATAAAAATAATCTACACAAGTTTGCGATTTCACAAATGGAGATTCGCTGAATAAT
>DAINRW010000089.1:0-5332 GCA_036741615.1 Nitrososphaera sp. | reverse complement strand
ATTGTGATCATATATCATGTCGCAAAGCGTAAAGCCGATTTCGTCATCGTAAGATTCGTATCTAATCGTAACGCTAAGCCGAAACTATTCTATTGTGGTCTGATAATCTGCTCTTCATCTTCTTCAGGCTGCCCAGTCGGTTCAACCGTAGATTGTTGCGATTGGTTGTCCATGGAATCTGCCTGTGTTATGGATGTTGGAGGAGTCTGTAGTTCTTGCTCTGGTTGAGGTGAGGAGAAGAATGGTAATACGAAAACAACGCCCAGTGCGATTGCAAAAGCAACTGCTAACCATATCCACCAAAGTCCAAATCCCCTATCTCGATGCCCCGCCTGGCCAGCCATTTAGATAACTCACACCTACAAGTTACTTAATAGATTAAGACAGATCTTACAGAATTTTTGATGTTGTCTTAAAAATTCATAATTTAAGGATCGGTTGCTGTAGCTGCTGTTGGTGGCGATGTTACTGTTGCTCTCCAGTGCGATACGGTGATGGTCCTCTATTATCATTATTGCGACCGATGGATATCGCTGCGTATATTGGGGTGTCATCGAAGTGGCCATCCACACTCACAGGATAGGGGAATATGCTTATTATTTCACCTGTTACCTTGATGGCTGTAGGAACATCTACAATTGGAGCATCTGGCCTGCTTACCGTTGATCTGCCAGTATATGTCATTGGACCATTGTCGTTAGAAGAAATATTTTTAGTAAGGAGGATGAGATTATTATAAAAATAAGAAAACGTCATCTCGATCGAAGATAGTTGGGACATACTTGAAGTTTTGTCTGGTTATCTAAATCTTGAAGCACAAAATAGATGGGCTCTTTATAATTTAGTGTTTGTAAGGTGTTGTATAATTTCTAAATAGTCTCCAAGTACATTAAATGTCGGTTATGTCTGCTGAAAATGACAGTGGCTCTAACAGTGAAGGTCAAGAAGTTCCAAAAGAATTTCCTGCTGTGCCAGAAGCTGCAATAGTTAAACCAGAGGACGAAAGGCCTGCAAAAATGCAGATTCGACCTGAGGAAAATTTGGAAGAAAGTGAATCAGATGTTGGATCTACAGATAGTAGCTCTGAGGATATGGATGGAGACGGTTCACCAGATTGGGTCCCGCCGTAGATTCATGTCTATAAGATATGATTTTTTAATTAAAGCGAGAGTCCCATTTGGAATTGATTTGTGCTAGTTTTGAACAATTTGTACCGTTGTATTGTCGTAAGCATATAAAATGATAGTTCGAAAATTTCATTATTTTTCTTCTTTAGTCATTCCATTGATGGAAGCTAAAATGTAACAATTTATCTGCCAACAGTTAAGACCTATGACTACATAGCTTAACTCAAAGAAATGCACATGACGCCTAAAGAAGATGCTGATGTCATTACCTCTGAGGGTAAGAAGATTGGCAACGTGAAGAGGATAGAAAATGAGGATTATTTTCTAGTGTACAAAAAAGGCCTTTTAACAGATGAAGAATTTCGGGTTCCTGTCAGTGCGATTCTGCCTAAAAAGGATGGTTCTAGTGATAATGAACCGATCAGGCTTAATATGACTGAGGAATCCTTAAAGCATGGTCGCGAGATCCTAGAAGGCCAACCAAATTCAGAATTTATGCATGGAATAAGAGAGTCAGAGCCAAAATTTGGGCCACAAAAGCAAGTGATACATTTTGACCCTGTCGAACCTGCAGAGGAATCTAAGAATTGGGGTATATCTTCCCCTCCTGTGACTGGTGATCATCAAGCAGTGATGAAACCGGGGGATGACCACAATCGAACCCTTTATAGTTGTGATATGTGTCTCGCAAAATTTGATAATTCTGAGGAGCTGCAAAAACACCGTGGTGAAACTCACAAAGCGCCTGTCAATATTTGACCATGCACCGACATTTGGCCGACTAATACCACTTTTTGACTAATACATTAGCCTTGATGTGGCATCCTGAAGCCTAGGATTTTCGCTCAGATCTTGTTGGCTTATGTATTAGACCGGAATATAATATCCTCGTGAGTACCACACTGTCCTTTATATTGTATCTATTTGTTTAACCAGGCTGGTCATTTGCTGCCTCGTTTTTCTTTCTTGTACCTGCTTTGATGAAGCGGGTGCAACAAGAGCAAAGAGCCCGTGACCACATATATGAAATTGTGGACGAAGAATGTATCAAATATGGCCCGCTGTATCGCCATGCTATTAATCCTCATTCTTAGGCTTTGGCAACATCGTTATTACCGCTGCTGCTAGCAGAACGCTGAGGTATAGCTCCAATCTGCTGCATTAGACCCATCATGTCAGCAGTTGCCCACTCCTCCGTTATCTTGCCATCAATGATAGTCAGAATGTCCATCGCTGTGAAAGACACCTGCTTGCCAGTGGCCGGTATCCCTTGAAACTCCCCCTTATAGGTGCCAGTAATATTGATACTTACAGCCACTTTATCTCCTTCGGCCACTATATCCACGATATTGCGAGTAAGGTCTGGGAATGCTTTATTGAAGGGAGCGAGGAACTCCCTCTTGTTTGCATTCCAATCCAATGGGGGCATTCCCGAAAAGTGAAGTGAGTAATTTGCGCTCGAAACTAACTGATCCATCCTTTCTATGTCTTGCCTATCCAAAGCCTCAAAGAACTGACGGACCAGCTGCTTGTTTTGTTCTTGGCGCAGGATGTTAGAAGATGATGATGATGATGCCATTGGCTGCATATAGAGGACAGAGCAAGACTTAAGCATTATTTGCTGACGCCTTCGAAGAGAACCTTCTAATCTCTATATCAAAAGAATGAAGCCAGGATGTTTTTAGCCCTCTATGCTAACCCATAGACAACTACACTATCATTTCACGCCACTTTTCAAATTAATTCTAAGTCACAATCCCCATGCTTAATTTCGTCCCGTAATGCTTCTCTTCAAACCCTCTTCTTTCTAAACGAAATCAAAGTAGCAGGGCCATCAGAAAAACACCTGCATCCTTATCGGTTTGCAGAACTGAACCAAGGATGAAGCAATGATATCAACTATTATTTTATACTATAATACACAGTCTAAAGTATGTCAAATTCCCAAGATGATAATTCGAAGAATAAGCCTCCCAAGGTAGGCGACATAGACGTCTCTATGATCGATGATAAGGCAGGGATACATTCTACATCTGATAGCGCTAGACATATGGAACGCGCGCAGGAAAAAGACGTCGAAGTAACTGAGGGAAAGGAGAAAGGATCTTGGCAGATAAAGGACAAGTCGGAGGACTAATAAGGACATGTCATCTGCAGCAGAACTTACTCCAAATGCAAATCAGAAGATTATACAATACTTGAATGATGCGTTAGCCATGGAGAATGCGTCAGAGGACCGATTACAATCAAGGATTCAGGACAGCATAGTTGAGGATACAAGGATACAGTTGCAAAACCACCTCGAGGAAACCCGAAGCCAAAAAGAAAGACTGAAGCAAATCATTACTGGCCATGGGGGTGAACCTACCCAAGCTAAAGCAGAGTTGCCTTTACTCAAACCTAACACCATAGACTTAGTTAGAGACGACCTGACATCTCGATCGAGTGCCGGTTCATCTAGCAACAGGCAACCACAAGAACCCCAAAGTAATCCTTCTGTAGAAACAATTGTAAAGGAAACGGACGATGTACGGCTGGCTCCTGAAAGGGAGCTTATTCAATCAGAACGGGATGCCATAATAGAATATGGGGAGATCGTAAAATATAAGATGCTAATGGAAATAGCGAAAAAAGTGGGTGCTATGGATGCCATCCCGGTTATTGATCAAAACCTAAAAGAAGAGGAACAAATGGCAAGCTGGATAATTGCAAGTACGCCAGCTCTGCTGAGGAGAGTATGGGCACAAATCGAGGTATCGGCTGGAGCGAGGACGATTCCTGAGACTTAACCGTTAAGGAGAATATTAGACGAACTTGTTGTAACAGTCTGCAGGTTTCTTGCGTGCATAAAGGATAAAGAAAAGAACAAAATTTGGACTCGTATGCCTGCAATGACCCGAAGGCGAGATATACATCTTAGAAAAGACGGAGTCTACCTTATGGCACCCTATATCCATCCATTCTGAGATCGCCGATCCAAATGGTTCAGACCAGATAGATTATTATCTTAAATTACAAATATGCCAATGTTCTATATAGTCATCTTGCTGCTATTTTGTATCTGGAATGACCTCTAAGTATATTCATAGATACAGGAATAGAATAGATATCATCGCTGAATTGTTGGATGCAGCAAGCGCACCTATAACGAAGACTAAGATGATGTATAGAGCAATGCTCTCCTACGAGCAACTAAAAGAATACCTAGTAATACTGGCTGAAAATGATCTAATTGCATACGATAATCCTAGTCGGAGATTCACTACCACCGACAAGGGTTATCAGTTCATCAGGCGTTATCATGAACTCAATGAATTGATAGAACCAATAACAATAATAGCAGAGAGAAGGAAAGAAGAAAATTTTTAGCAGCACGCTAACTCCCTTAATCTTGAGGTAGTTTGTCATTATAAATTAAATTCGGGAATAGACCATATACGTTTGGAGAATTAGCTTCGCTCGCTGTCGATTTTTCATTCAGACAACCTCATGGGATTGCTTTACATATTACCGAGTCTACCTGTATGCCTGCTTTTCAGTTATCTTCAAAAATTGGTAGGCGGGATTCGGGATGCGGATTACAGTCTGGGCATTCCTCAAAACAGAGCCTACCGTCGCTTTCAACCGCTAATATCAGTGCCGTTCCCTTACAGGTCTGGCAAACAAACAAGCCGCTTATCTCACGTATACATATTAACGGCTACCTAAGATAAAGCTTTTTTGGTTCCACCGGCTATGTTCTATAAATATATAATATAATAAAGAATAAAATGCCTAATTCACATCTCTAAAAACATGAACAAAGATAATATCTGTTCGTATATTTTAGGTCACACCGTTTTGACAGCTATTTGTAAGAAGATCTTCACTTTCCTATAGTGGGATTGAACAGCTTGAGATATTTGGAAGGTATAATTGCCTATTGTTATGTGTAATTTCCATTTAATACATCTCTTCAAAAACCTTTGAGAAAATCATATAACATGTGTTAAACGAGTATTCCATAAAATATGTTACATACTCCTCTTTGCGACCTTCTGAGCATAGATATTCCCATAGTCCAGGCCCCAATAGCACCATACACTTCGCCTCAGCTTGTAGCAGCAGTCTCGAATGCTGGCGGATTAGGTAGTGTTGGAACGGCGCTTCAATCATTCGATACGGTTAGGAGGCAAGTTGAGCAAATACGAAAATTGACAAATCGT
>DAINRW010000088.1:0-5384 GCA_036741615.1 Nitrososphaera sp. | reverse complement strand
TAGAGTCAGCAGCTGCTGATGATACTACGGAGAATGTTGATGGAGCCGACAATGAAGAAGCAATAGTAATAATACCCCAAGGTTCTTCATCGTTGACTGATGACGCTTACAGGCCAAATCCTATTGAAGTCAGTACGGGGGACACTGTTACGTGGATCAATGATGACCTTACATCACACACAGCCACGTCAGGAAGTCCAGAATCTGGCTCAACTGGTATGTTCGGTGGGACTAATGACTCTCCTGATATAATAGGGCCAGAAGGCGATACACAATCATTTACATTTGATGAGGCTGGCGAGTTTGAGTATTATTGCACGCTGCATCCTAGCATGGTAGGAACAGTCATTGTGACAGAAGGTTAGAATAACAAGCACTGAAGTTCGCCAAACCCTGCCTCAGTTTTTCTCTTCTTACTTGTCCTTTCTTTCATATTGAACCATTTGATAAAAGACTTTCTTGGATTATGACATGAAGCGGTAATAAGCAGTAACGTAGGCTTTAAGGAGGCAGCAGGGATTTGGTTGCTGTACTCTCCATGATTACAAACCCCTGTCTAAAGTTGCAGATAACTAAACGGAGAAACTAGAAGAATTATAATAACCGGAATGCATCAATCACTAACAAGGGTTTGCGCTCTCCCGTCTTAATTGTCGTATTGCTGGTTGCAGCATTCCTACTAGATATACCCGAGAATGCATTTGCAGATTTTCTGCAAGGAAGCACCAAGCAGAGAATTGGCAACTATGATGTTGAAATAACTACAGATCCTAAAAGCCCGACAGTAGACAGTAATCCAACTAACGTTTTGATAAGAATAGCGGGGGTCAATGGTGATCATCCTACGGACGTCCCGATAATGATGAGGCTGATGAAAGACGGCAATGCGCTTCAAACTACGAACCCAATAATCATACAATCTGGACACTATACTCATCAATTCACATTCGAACAACCTGGCAGATATGTTCTATATATTGACTTGAATGACTATCTCTATAGTGGCGAGGTTCTAACATTTACTTTCTTTATCGATGTGTCGGACTTCCTTGCTTCACTGTACTTAGCATTACCTTTAGCTGGTGTGGCCCTTGCAGGAACAGTTAGCATGCTGGTTTTTATGAAAAGAAGGAAGAAGAAACTTGGGAACCCGGCAAGACATAGCTAAGGAGAAAAAAAGAGTCACTGAATGTCTTGCATGAATGGAAGTATCTCTTAGACCTCTTCCTATGGTGTTGACTAGACATAATTTGTTATGCACTAAGATATTCCATACAATATTTTGGTCAACGAGCTTTTGCTTCCAAGCACTGAAATATGCGATTGATGAAAACCTCATCATTGATTGCAAAAATTGTTCCACTATTATTTGCAGTACTTACAATTTGCATCATGATAACCCAAACAGAAATAGCCCATGCCCATTTCTTCGGTGCCACTAAAAATGTAGACAACTACCAAGTGATATTTGCTCCCAGTCCTTCAACACCCGTTGTAGGTGATAATTCTACGTCGCTTAACTTTAGTGTACTCGAAAATAACACCAATATTTACAATCTTTATGTCGCAATGGTAGTCACTGAAAAACAATCAGGTAAAATCATTGGGCAGATACCCTACAAGTTTCAGGAGTTTAGTGATATTACCCTGCCATACTCGTTTAATGAGACAGGCACTTATGTAGTGACATTGCAAACTAGGATAACTGGAGACGAAAAGTATCAAAATACGCCATTAGTAGCAAGCTTTGATATTTCTGTAGGGAATCAGTTGATACCATTTGATGAATTGATGCTGTTTTATGTCACACCTGCTACAGCAGCCCTAGCAGGCATTGCAATATACTTGCATTCCAAGAAAAAGTTATAGCAAGTACAGTTAACTCACTACATCAGACCGTAACTAAATCCAGCTGGGAGACAAAAATTATTCTACTTAATTAAAAACGCAGATTAACGATTGTCATGGTGCTCTTTGGTTTAGTCTGTATACGATAAATATTTTTTCCTTCTTAAGTTATCTAAAAAATGTTCTTGCAATGGTTATACTAATTCGATCAATATTTGGTCTCCCCCTCAGTATACTTCATCATGCTTTCTAAACGCCCAGTAGTATAGTAATGTGATTAAAGCAAGCGAAACGATATACCAATTTGGTATCACGAAACTGCCCGTATCTATCGCTCCAAGGTGCATAGAAGTCCAATCTGAGAATTGCATAAGCTGGAAGCCTTTTGGGTCGTCTGCTAAAGGAACCAATGCTCTATTAACAAACCATGCAAGATCTTCAATTGTTATAGCAGCTATGAGGTTGGCAAACCCTAGCATTAACGCCTTTATTCTTTTGTGTCTTCCGAGCAGTTTGAAGGCGATATCATCCCACAGAGCAACAAAGCTAATCAGAATAAAAATGAAAAGCATTGGAAACAAGTGATATTGATACATGTTGCCAATAATCGGCTTTGTTTCTCTACTTCTGTCAAAGTTAGCATCATTTACTTCTACCCTTCCGTTTGAGATCTGTAATGCGGGATCCTTGATGTAGTAGTATTCAAGATGTGCAAACGACACTGCAAATACAGCGCATATGATAGCAGTTGAGATGAATTCTATTCTTCTGGCTCCTAGTTGCCTGACGATGTGCTCTCTATGGGACATAGAGTGGTCGCGATCCTCTGATTCCGGCTTGATAACAAAATAAATGTGATCATAAATTAAATCAGTTATTATACAATCTTAGTGAGAGAAGAATTGAGGGCTTCAAGTGCTTAGTTTATTTGCTATGTATCCTTAGGTTAAGTGAGAATGTCTGTCGATCCAAACATTACTCCTGCCGCTTTATCTCATCCGCATGATGCTCCTCTACCTCCTCATAACCCCAAGAGGACATATCAAAGGAAGAAGTCGGTCAAGCCAGAGGATATTGATACCGTACTGGTGGTCAATCCAAACTCTAGTAGTGGGCTGACCGGAAAAGGCTGGAATGAACTGTATTCTGAAATCAAGCAAGCGCTAGGCGTTAGTGTTAAAGTAGCTTTGACCAAGAAAGCAGGAGATGGTACTGTACTTGCACGAAAATTCTTAAAACAAGGATTCAAAAATATTGTCGCCATAGGTGGCGACGGAACTTTAAATGAAGTTGCAAACGGATTCTTTGAAGAACCTGTAGGGATAAATTCTAACACCATCGATACATCATCTGGATTTCCTCCTTTGAAACCGATAAATCCCGACGCCGTAATGGGAGTTGTACCAGCTGGCACGAGAAATGTTCTTGCCAAGTCCCTAGGGTTACCCGAAGGAATTACCAACTGTTGCACGGCGTTTCACTTAGGAAAATCAAAAAAGCTGGATGTTATCCATGCCACTGTTACAAGTCCAGAAGATCATTCATCGATGACGAGCAGGATTTGTCTTAATGCCGCTGAGATGGGCGTTGCAGGAGAGATAATTGAGAGGTCAAAGAAGGTACGGGAGGTGGTCAATAGTAGAATTGTGTCTACTATCACAAGTATTGCTGCTACCTTGCCCACATATCAAAGCAATGAGTGTGAAATATCGGTTAATAATGACAGCAAGAAATTTGCTGTCAAAATGACCATGGCAGTGGTTGCTAATGGTCAATTCCTGGGCGGTGGATTTAAGGCAGCACCGCATGCCAACATGTCAGATGGGTTACTTGATCTGGTTGTTCTAAAGGATTCAGGAAGCCTAAAAATGATTGATGAGCTCATTAACATGAAGGATGGCGACTACAAGGAAGAGGATAATATAATCTACAGACAGGTTAGACAGGTGACCATAACATCAAAGGAAAGGGATGTTACTGTTACAGTCGATGGAGAGCCGATTGGCATTTTGCCCGCAACATTTGAAGTTATTCCACAAGCATTGACACTAAGGATGTAACTATATATCTGCCACTCTTTTCATAAGCATGCGCAAAAAATGAATCGATTGGCTGAGACAAAAATTTTCCCGCGGCTATAGGCTGTAGAATCTTAGGGGTTCATAGATTCCAGTTGCATAACACATACGACGGTGTCGAAGCACAGACGAGGCGTATATATTGAGAAAGAGTGAAAATATTATCAAAGCATATGCGCATAATAATTGTTGGGGTAGTTGCTGTCTTTATTTCGTTGCTTCTGCCTAGTCTGGCATTTGCACAAGGCCAAGATGATTTCCAAGTGGCCAAGAGTGAGAGAAGTGAGAGCTTTGTACTTCCTTATACTGCTGCGAACAGAAATGAACAGGATCCTCTTGTATACACATTCGATGAGCCCCTTCCACCAAACTGGATACTATCAATACAGAACAATGTTTCGTATGTACCAAGGGAAGGTGCCAGAACCATAATAAAGATACAGGAGCAGGCACCAAGCGAAAAATTCATTGAACTTGCAATATATGGAGACCAAACTAGGAGGTACTGGGTAGCAGCTAATACCGCTGAGGCCGGATACGCCAGAATTTATGATAGTGAAAATGGCTGGTCAACCGAACGACCTATTTCAGTTACTCATTCACTGAACTCAGGCCTGATTGTTTCAAACGGGCAGAGGACAGTAGTTGATAGACTTGACCTTGACGGGTTTGCAATTTCTTCAATCCAGATCTATGGAAATGATGGAAACTCTACGCTTGCCAATGCATACGCTGGGGATGTTGCATTTCAAGTCTTTTATGGAAACATTGAAGAGTCACCATTATACTTTGTGCCAGCAGCAGTCGGGGCGGGTATGATAGGGCTCGTAATTAGCCTCCTGATATTCAAGAAGAGAAAGCGTTCTGATTAGAATTGTTGCGACTATAATTGTAGTACTTACACATTCCTTTTAGGTCACATATCTCGCACATGGGCCTGATAGGCAGGCAGACGTTTTGTCCATACATGACAAAAGTATTGTTTACTCTAGTCCATAGCCGCCTGTTAACCATACTGTTTAGCTCTATCTCGGTCTGCTTGACTGTCTTCGTGTTTACAAGCCCCAGTCTGTTTGAAATCCTGTGTACATGTACATCTACAGGTATTGCTGGTTTGTTGAAGGCATAAACTAGGACACAATTGGCGGTCTTTCTGCCAACCCCGGGCAACTCTAAAAGACTGTCGATATCATCAGGCACCTGACCGCCAAATCTGCTCATTATTATCTGTGAAACCTGCTTTATCCGTTCGGCTTTCACATTGTAAAAGCCAATGCTATGGATTAACTTCTTTATTTCTTCAATGTCAGCTGAGGCAATGTCGTGCGGTGTCCTGAACCTTGTGAAAAGCATCTTGATGACCTTAGTTGTGTTCTCGTCCCTGGTACGCGCTGACAAAATAGTTCCAATAAGAATCTTAAATGGGTCATCCTGTTCTTCCATTTGGAGACCGCGAAG
>DAINRW010000087.1:0-5385 GCA_036741615.1 Nitrososphaera sp. | reverse complement strand
AATAAGAGGATAACAAAGTTCTTAGACGAATTTGAATGGTACATTGAAGCATTCAAAAATCAAAGATTGAAGGGGGTGCCATACTAGTGTAATACTACGATCCAGATCATTGTAAATACGCAGATAGATTTGGTTTGAAGAGATATACATACAAATCTAATAGAGAACACGTTGCATTATGTTCTTTGATTCTACATTGAGAGATTTTTCGAATATTACTTTTTACTCTTTGAGATGCAGGCAGTAGTGGATAGTTTTTACTTAATTATATCTGTGTGGTTCTGTCTATTGCAGCATCGAGATATTCTTTATCGATCTCAAATCCTACAAATGAGATCTCGCGGCGTATTGCCGCAATTGCAGTGGAACCGATGCCAATGAATGGGTCTATGACTAGTTTTGCGCTACCATGCAACCGGATGCACATATCTGGAAGATCGACAGGAAATGTTGCAGGGTGAGGACGCTGCTTGATTCTACTTTGTATAGTTTGATAAGGTATGAACCACGTGTTGCCTCTATCCCGTTTATCTTCCTTGTTAGCAGCCTTCCAGCGCTTAATATTTGTCTTATCCTGATATGATACCCCGACAGCTAGCTTGTCAAGGTGCACGTTGCCATACTTTGTAAAATGAAAGATATATTCATGACAATCATTGAGGAACCTCTTACTCCTTATTGGCTTGAAGTGACCGACTGCGATGTCGCCAGCAATATTTGGATAGTGACCGACTTGAGCCTTGCTTATTGCTATCGATTTGATCCAGTGGATGACATTTTGTAGAATGAAGTACTTCCTAAGAGCATATGCTACGTCCCATGCTATCCATGGGTCTTTTGGCTTGTTTCCTATATTTAGGAAAAAAGAGCCATCATCTTTAAGGGCCTGCTTGATTACAATGCCTACCTCTTCTATCCATTCCAAGTATTTTTCACGTGGAAGCTTATCCTTGTACGAGCCATAGCTTGTACCGATGTTATAAGGAGGTGACGTGATAATCACGTCGACAGATTTATCTTTTACATGTTCCTTCAATCCCTTTATACAGTCCTTAAGATAAAAGGTAGCGGTACAATTGCCTTTTTGCAGGACCCTGTAGGGTACGTCTTGATTCTGCAAGCAAGAACAAGACAGAGCAGCCCCGCATTAATCTTTTCATTTTTGTGCTTGAAATATCAAAGCAAGTTGTAATAATAATATATTTTACATTGCAGTAAGACCGTCGCTGCTCGATAGGATGATGTGTTGACTAATACTTGATGTCAAGGAGAGAGAAATATGCAAGATAAGCAGAAGGTGTCATCATGCGAGTTGTTGTAACTTGTCATAGTATTTTTTATTTCTACTTAGTTTGTCAATCAATAAGGCTCCCAGAATTCCCATTGCAGCTGTCGGTATAGCTACAGCAAAAAACACATCTTGTATCATCCCAAAGTATATCTGCGGAATTAGGCTGGGCCATACAACCTTCCGCTCAAATACTTCATTGTAGGTATACGTTATCAAGGGATAGTATAGCATAAAGAATGCAATACTGACAATTATGCCTGCAGCGTAAAGGGAAAATCTTGATCTGGAAAATGCGAGCAACGCATCTGCAGCCACAATTGGGAGGATGCTTGATACATAGAAGGGAACAGTTGCGGTAAGCGCGCTGTTTGGAATAATCGAAGTCAATACGCCTATTATAATAAAAGCAGCACCAGCCATAGAGAGCACACCAAATCTCTTGCCTCCCAGAGCAGATGAGCATATTAGACATGCAGATATCAGAAATGGAAAGGCAAGAGTGGCAACTATCACTCCAAGAGTTGGATGAGGATTAAAGTTAAAGTAGTCCGTCTCCGAGAATGGCAATGAAAACATATCAATCATGCCTGAGGACGCAAGCCATATTGGCAATATCGCAATAACAATCAGGACAGAAGGTAGTCTTCTAGTACTCTGAGCCAACCCTGTAAGCGCACCAGTACTGCCTATTATCATGCCACTTACAAGCACAAAATGGGGTGGACTGAATAGGCCGTCAAGCCCAAATGCGGAGTGCCATCCAAAGTCCAATGGAGCAGCGCTTATCAGCATTACTACGCCAAATATAACCAGCTTCGCAGGCCAAATCATCTTGCCCACATGACCGCCACCTGATTTTGAACCAGAGAATACCAGAACTGTACCTAGCACTGCAGAAGCCACACCAGAGTATAGCACAGCATGAGGAGGTGCAAAGAATGTTTCGGGCTTGTTTAGAAGGTGGTTAGTGATATCCCAGCTTCCGCCTGCAGCAGCTAATAGCATCCCAAGGCTCACAAGCACATAGCCTGTAAAGAGTTTGAGGCTGAGACCATACACCTCAGAGTACTCTTGATACTTGGAATAGTTCAATACTCACTTTTTAGCAGATTCTCTAATTAAGGCTTTGTTACCTGTACTGAATATGATTCAACAAACTCTTTCTGTTGATCGAGTATGCCCTCCTGAGGGTAATGCGCTTGTTCCCAGGTATGGGGCAGCGCTACAGATTTGACAAAGATCACAAACCTTCCTTCAGTCTTTGGGATGACCTCAATATCTGCACTATAGATCTTGCCTGTCTCCCATGGCCTGCTAAAAGCTTCAATTGATGTGTATTGTGCCAGTACAGAAGAATCTGTATCAGAATATTCAGAGCTCAAAAGCTCGCCAGGAGCTATCCATATCGGCGTCTGATCAAAGTTGTGTTTCAGTACCTTGATATTGTCAGTTGTCGTAAGGTTTGGAAATCCTACGGATACAAGTTGCATGTCGGCATCTTCACCATTGTTTGTCCCAGTAATAGAGATAGTGAGCGCCTGACCTAGAGTAATGTCATGTGTAGATAAGATTACATCTGTTACATTCGCCTGAGGTCTTCTAGCCTCTATCGATTGGTATGACTGAGGAAAAACGTAAAGCGAGAGTGAGAAATATACTATCAGTGCAACTGCAATTGCGCCAGTAAAGATGACCGTCTTTAGCAATGTACTGATACAAAATTATACTATACTATTGACCTTTTATTTCTTCGCACTACGAAATATCCTGTAAACGATCATACAGGTACAAAGAGAGAGACGTAATCATCAAAATTATAAGCGCTGCAAGTACAGAGAATGTGTTCATATAATCCTGTTGTTACTATAAGGTTCTCTTGATGCTATATAGCTGAGTACAGATGTAGCGATTCAGTAGAAGACTACTATACCGTCTCCCTTGCTGCACCTTTTATAGAATTTTAATTACCTGTTTGTATACAATATTTATCTCTCTTTCTCTTTTTATGTTACAATGCGTTCGTGTAAATTGGTATTCACACAAACATCCACTTGCACAGCATAAAACTACACTACAAAGATAGCGACATCTAGCAGGTTAGCGGCTCATGATATGCGACTGGCGCTCATAGATCCTTTGCACTTTTTCCCGAGTATCAATATCACTCAAAGTCTTGTCCGTCCGGATATACTTTATCCTGGGGAAGCGAAGCGCAAATCCGCTGTTGTGCCTATCGCTTTTTTGTATGCTATCAAACGCAACCTCGAGGACGATTTCTGGCCTGACGATCAGTCTATAGCCCTCATCTCTGATTGTTATTGATCGTAGCTTCTCCGTCATCTTGCCGATCTCTGCATCAGTGAGGCCAGAATATGCTTTACCTATTGTTTTTAGCGAACCACTATCATATTCATCGCGAACTGCGAAAGTATAATCAGACAGTGTTCCTGCACGCTTACCATGACCATACTCCGCAATCACAATTACGACATCAATAGTATCAAGCTCGTGCTTTAGTTTGGTCCAATGTCTGCCGCGCTTACCAGGATAATATTGAGATTCAAGTTCTTTTACAACCAATCCTTCATGCCCTGCATCTCTACTTTCTTTAAATGCACAGGCAATCTCTGGAGCTGTTGACACAACTCTATAACCAAGGTCAATTATCGGTTCTCTGAATCTAATTTGTGATAGCAATTTCTTGCGCTCTGTAAGCGGCCTGTCAATGAGCGACTGTCCATTAAGGTACATGATGTCATAAGGGACATACACGACTGGGATCTCGGCCATCAGACGGTCTGTAACTGCTTTTCTCCTGAGCCTCTTTTGCAATTCTTGGAAATGAAGTGGCCTGTCGGCTCTGTAAGCAAGCAATTCGCCATCCAAAATAAATTCAGAGGGTATCGAAGATACGGCCGATATGATCTCTGGAAAAGAACTGGCAACATCTTCGAGCTTCCTTGAGAACATTTTGACATTTCCTCCAAATCTGTGAAGCTGTACCCTTATCCCGTCATACTTGAACTCACAAATTAGAGGTTTGTTATAATACTGCTCAATCTCTTCTGCACTAAACATCACATCAGCTAGCATAAAACTAAGAGGAGTAAGTGGCTTCATTATCGCAGTAGATAAAGCATCTTTTTTCGCAAGGAGTGCTACCTGTGCAATATCTCCAGATAGTAACATAGCCTGTCGAATTGCTTTCACATCTCGTCTAAACGCCTTGGCAATAGCTAGCTCGACCAGGCCCTCTACCACACCGACACGAAGCTCGCCGCCTGCTATCTTGACCAGATATTTCGCTTCAAGTGGGGAAGAGTTCATAAGTAGTCCTGTGAGGATTCTCCTTTTTGCCTCTGATGACCCCGGGCCAGTTGCGTCAGCTATTTTTCTTAGCTGGTCGTATAGATCAGGCAGCAACAGTTGCTGAGCCATAAGTGGACTTTGTTGCCTCTTAGAAACTACATATTCCGCAAGAGCACCCATATCTCCATGCTTTAAGTAGATTTTTTGTACCTCTTCTGGTTCTAGATGTGTGATTTCTGAAAGCGACCGCATTATCGTATTAAAGCCTACATTTAGCGCAAGACCTGAGCCCTTAGGGAAGATGGTGCCAGACATAAAGAGCACAGCTACTGCAAGTGAGGCATCGCCACCACTGCTGGTCTTGACATCAACATCTTTTAGCGTGATTAAATATTCTGCGATGGCAGAGACCTTCGCATTTTTGCTTGCAGTCTGGCGAACTTTCTCACACATTTCGACAAAATGCGAAAATTCGGTAGCAGGCATATTGCGTGGGAATATTCAATCTTCAACACTGCTTAAATCTCTTAGCAAAATGTCGAAATACAACCTCTGTGTGATTTTTTACGTGCCCAAAGCATCGTCTGTTTTGGTTATTGCAGTTGCAGTCGCAACACTCATCCCGCTTTCAATTGGCCTGTCGGGCCTGGGGCCTGAGATAAACATAGGCGGCAGGCAAACCGTTGGGATCTATAACAATGCAGATAGCAGGGTAGAAGATGCGCAAGGCGATGTGACGCCAGTATATCAACAGGTCGGAACAGAAGAGGTCCCCGAGGTAAGAG
>DAINRW010000085.1:0-5443 GCA_036741615.1 Nitrososphaera sp. | reverse complement strand
ATATCTAGATCAAAACCAACTCGAGGCCAGGTTCACTAGCGAAGGACCAATTTCAACTGGTGGAACCGAAGGAGCATTCGGTTATGGAATTCTTTCAAAGAATGCTAGCCTAGTTATCCATACGCATCGAGGAATACTAGACAGTGAAGATCAGAGCTCTCGTGAGGATCCAATCTGGCATAACCATTTTGTTACGCTTGGAAATGTAGAGCAATGTGGCGAAAATCTAGGTGTAGTAGACATTACCTGGCAATCTCCCGGAGAGGCGAGAATTGACGATAACAATGCAACGATTAGCCAAATACCAACGACCGAATTTGAAGGCAGGGACAGCATAACTAACGAACCACTATCAATGATGCTGGGTGGTGTTGGGCAGGGATTTAGCGTTGTTTCATTCAGACTAAACCCAGTCGTTGGAGAAGACGGCGGATTAGAAGCTATATGTCTTACTGACTTTAGTTATTCTGACTTTGATCTCATGACCTGTCTTGATCGCTTTCCCTGTGATGAATGAGCCTTATGTAATAAGCACTTCAAATATCTTGAGCTTAAAAGACAGCCTAATTTGATTGAAATCTTATGCAGTTTTTTATCAAGATTTTGCTTGAGAGTAATGTAGGCAAGGACTATTGAAAAAGAAAAATGTGAAGAGGGTGAGATTTGAATGGTTAGCGTGAGTATATTTTAAAATTAGAATAGCCAACACTATTGCTGTTTCTTTCTATAGTGAAAAGTTGGGTTCTGAAGTCTTCTCATTGCTTCTTCCCAATCAATTGAATTGCTGGAGCTAGTCCAATCTGCAAATGCGGATCCATGTCCGGCCCATACTTCAAATTTTTTCATAGCCGTAACATGAGGTTCAGTCATTACAAATTGTCTCATTGAATACCGATCATTCCAAATGGAAATTGTCCAGAAGTGCTTCTTTGGAAAATCCGCCTTTACTGCATAATTTACTATTCCGAGGCTTTCTTTTGCCTGCTTTAGCACTTTTGATGTCATCAATTGGAATGGAATCATGTAGCGCCAGCTCTTTAGTGGCAGGAAGGTAGCAACATGAGTATACTGATGTGGAGTTTGAGAATCAGACTCAAGATGGTTTTGCATTTCGATCAACTATGTCTTAACCGCTAAAAAAATATGTCAGGCAAGCTAAGCAACCAATCCATCTCTTACAATGTTTTCTGCACGTATTTCATCTCTTCTTATATGTCGTGCAGCCGTCTTAACTCCGAGATAATAATGGATCATAAGACCTGTGCTCCATCCGACCAATGGAAATGCAAACCATAAGAACTGTGAAACGAATATCAAATTAATTGCAATTAGAATAGAATTCCCAATCGTATATGCTATAGTGTGTATGGTAAAGGCTTTTCTTTCTCTTCTGATGATCATATCTCGATATGCATTTTGATATCGTTCAAGTGTCATATTCGAGGACATTATTTTCTCACTCGCAGATTCTTGACCGTTGGCATGTTTGCTCTTCGGTGATCTAACGACATCACCATTTGCCTGCTTATTTTTCATGCATCAACATGCTTTGCTGTGGTAAATTAAACCTCTTCAATGAGACCATTAAATATCAACTGACACGTTGACTATGCTTAAAACCTGAACTATTGACCTTTTATTGGAGCAGGATACTGAGATCTTGCTTGGGTAACCCTAAATAGATATATTACTGTACATCCTAGAGATACAAAGCTAAGAGCTTACGTACACATCGCGTCATCGGTTGGTTTCCCACTTGCTTTAAACTTTGAACGTTTTAAATGGAACTTTTCTCATTCGTGTGCTATCGAATGTTGTTATATCGTTATTATTATCAGTCTTGCCAGTCGTTACATTACTTGTCATCTTTTGCAAATCCTCCATGTCTGTATTACTGTTATTCTTGCTGAGATCAGCGTCAAATCCTTTCTCTTCAAAAGGCAAAACTGACACAGGATGTTCATACATCTTGTGACGATCTACTTCGGATTGACTCAAGAAAGCCTTGCCACATTTATCACATCTTTCTATTGCCATCCCTTCTCTTTCTCACTCTGTTCATTGTCATTATTTTTTCTTTATATTATTCTCCTAGGGATTCGTCCTATTTGTCCCCTCATTCTTTTTTCCATCTTCATTTAATTTCAAGTCACTCAGACTTTCCATAAATTTGAGCATACCCTGCTGTCCTAGCCATGTTCTTGATATAGCCATTTCTAGCACTGGAAGCCTAACAGTTGGATCGTGTTCAACTGGAGGTATACCCTTTATTGCTTGACGCATGTAAGCAAATTCGTCAATATGCAAAACTGGAGAGCACCTGAAATTGATTATCGACGGATGATGCATTCTAATAAATGACTGCCAACCAACGTAACTTAGAGCTATAACACTGGCAATCATTCCATATGTGCTATTAATTGTATATGAACCCCATATTGACATTAAAGCTATCAGAGCAATGAAGCCAAGGGCGCCTACCGTTGTCTCATCAAATGTCTTTACGTTATGCTTAACATTTCTTGAGAGCCTAACGCCAGCTTGTCTGCCGCATTTTTTCTCTATCTTATCCAATAGCTCTTGGTACTGATTCCATCTTTCTATCTGCTGTTCATAGTCTATATCGGCGACTTTTTGCGCAGTTACAGCCTCAAGTTGTCGAAAAACATTTTCTCCCATACGACTGCCGTCATTAATGGTACCATCAAGAAAAAGTTTGGGATGATACTCATCACTCCCTCTTCTTGTCATAAGTAATAAGCAGATCGCTATAATCATAATTATGGATTTTGTAACAATCAGTACGTAGAAGGGCTAAAAAAGAGCCTTCATTTGTCAATACACAAATAATATTGAAAAAAAGTATTTTATTTATGAATTTTTGGCTACACTAACTAGAATCACGGCTAACATTTAATTAAATTACAGATCTATTGTCGCAGCTATCGCCATAGCTTTAGTCAATTAAAGAAGGACGAATGATTATTCGTCTCTCCCAAAGTTTAGTAGAATTGAGTGATGATGTGAACAAGTTGTGGTTGGTAATGATCGGGAATATCCATTGGAGCTACCAGTAAGGTATAAATGAATAATTGACAATTCCACAATGTCTACGATGTCATATCATTCTACTTTTTCAGGAGTTAAGTTTAACATAGTAATCGCGATTCTGAGCGTAGGTGTTATCTTGTCATTGCCAGCAAGCGTTGGATTTAGTGGAACAATTGTAAAAGAAGCCTCTGGACAATTCGACCTTCCTACTCTCGATGGGACACAGGAAGATGGAGGAGAGGAAGTAGAAGCTACTTTACCATCAACGACATCGACGTTTCTGCTGCGTGGAATTATAGGCAGTAGTCTTCCGCCCCCACAAGGTGGAGATGCTCCTGCTGAGAATAGTAGTAGTGGTAGTTACATTGTGGCTGGGCGATGGAGACTATTTGTAGACGAAGGGCTTGTTAATCGGTTCATAGCCGAAATGAATCTAGTAGCAACCAATGGAACTGCATTCCACAATATTACCATTGAAGATACTACACCTCATCGGTTTGTACTGAGGGAGAGTGGAAATGGAACTGCTACCACCACGACAACTGGATCCATTCCTCCTGTTGGTGCTGATATAATGACCCGAATCGCTGTCAATGACGTTACACCTGCCATAGATGACGTTCCAGTGACAATATCACTCAGAGGCAAGGTTCTGGCCATCGAAGGCATTGAGATTGATGAAACAAGGCTAACAGATACAGGACAACGGGATATTTTACGCATAATTGATGGACAATCAATCTTTGGAGTTGTACCTGGATAGACATATACCCAAACACCTCTTCTAGACATTCTCCTCTGACTCTCTTGAATTCACTTTCAAAGCTCAATTGTTTCGCTGCCCGATACAATCAGCTCCGTTCAAACTTGCTTGCATATCTTGGAGCATTTTGAAGAGCCCTAATCTGTAATTCTAGGTGTCTCTTGTTAGCAGGATTCATCCCAGCCCGAGATCCTTCTATTCCTTGATTACTATCCCTTATCGCTAGCATTCTCTGACTTGCTTCGCTCATCTTTTGGATCCCCCTACTTCTGCTGAATCAGAGATTGAAACGTCTTAACCGAAGAGAACTGTAACAACGAACGCTGTGATGATTATAAACAGCCTATCAATGAAAGGCGGGGTGGGGGTGCAGTACAGTAAATGGATTAACCTTGTTGGATATGAAGGACTAAACCGACCTTTTTTCCGTACTATGCAACTTGAAACCTCCAAGCTTCTAAGTATATGCTGTTTTGTAATCTTGAAAATAGACCTGTTTGATGGTTTCTGCCAATGCTTGAAGCTCCGCTTTGTCATTAAGCTCGTTCTGTCGTTTTGGTTCTATGCCTAATGACTTTAGCTCATTTTGCCAGTACTCCTTCTTGTATGGGTGTTCTTTCTTGAAAGCTTCGGCTATAGGTGTCATAAGGCGAGTAATATCCTTCTGTATAACTTAAATTTAAGTAGATCAGAAAAGATAACCGGGCGCGCAATTTATAGAAGAATTATATATTTAGTGATTCAGAGATATCGTAAGAGGCATCATTATGATTCTTAAATCCGAAATAACTTTTTTAAATAAATTATAGATACGATTTATTCTAAATTGATATTAAAATAATATGTCACTGATCTTGTTTTAGGCAGTTGTCGGACATATTTTTGCTACCTGTTATTTAATGACAGAAACTTGCCGATATCATAAAGCATACTGATTTCTTTGGAAATGTGACCACAGAAGATACCAAGCATCTCAAACTGTGCGGCTGAGAGCTTCTTTTCACTAAACATTCCAACCACGCCTATGATCTGTCCCTTGTGTAACAGTGGATATCCTGCAAAAGATTGCAATTTTTCTCGTTTTGCCCATTCTGGATACTTTTCATTTCAACTACTATTACTAGCCGTTGTTTTATCAGCGGCGCATAATATTTATCATAATAGCATACCCCAATGATATTTATCAGACGATTATGTATAAAAAATGTGAGATACAGAAACAAAATGCAGACAATAAGCCAGATTTTGGAGGCTGTAAATTGCAACAATGCTACAAATACCGAGATAATGTACAATCTATTTCGCTTCTCAGAAAATACTGTAGAGGATTGTCGTTTTACAGGATCTTATATTATTCTGGTCAATGGTGATTATTATATTGCAGACTCTATCTGAGAAGACAGAGGTATTAACAAAACCCGAAGACATAGATAGAGTTATCCATCAGACTTTCTCTAATATTTTCAGTAGTTACTGTACTTGTATTGATACTTCCGGTCCAGCTGTAGTAATGAGTATTGAACCAATGAAAAAACGCCTTATTGTTGCTCACGCAAGAGGCGTCAAGATCAGGTTTGTTACTGAAGTTACAAAAGATAATCTCCCTTACTGCAAGCAGATGATGGAACT